>NZ_DALZXY010000012.1:0-54938 GCF_031988865.1 Arthrobacter sp. | reverse complement strand
CCGACGCCGCCGCAGCGGTCAGCCGCTGGGCGGAAGCGTCCCTGGAAGCAGCAGTGGCCGAACGGGAGGAAGCCGAAGCGGTGCGCGCCGAATGGGACGCCGAGCTGGCCGCAGTGCGGACCGCAAATGCCGAAGCCGTGGCGGAACTGGCCAAGCTCACCGACTCGGTGCACCGGGAGGAGCTCCTCCGCGCCGAGAAGCTGCTGCGGATCGAGGCGCTGGAAGCCCGGGCCCTGGAAGAACTTGGCCTCACCGCCGACCATCTGGTCGCGGAGTACGGGCCGGACCAACCGGTGCCAGTGCCAGTGGAGGCTGCCGAGGCAGCGGGCAAATGGGCCGCGCTCCACGTGCCTGTTGATGATGGCGGCAACCCGCTCACGGAGGGCGTGCCCTACAACCGTGCCGAGCAGGAGAAACGGCTCAAGCGGGCCGAACGGGACCTCACTTCCCTGGGCAAGGTCAATCCGCTGGCGCTGGAAGAATTCGCGGCCCTCGAGGAACGCCACCAGTTCCTGAGCACCCAGCTCGAGGACCTGAAAGCCACCCGCAAGGACCTGCTGGACATCATCCGCGAAGTGGACCAGCGGGTGGAAGAAGTCTTCACTGCAGCCTTCCAGGACACGGCCGTGCAGTTCGAGCGGGTCTTTGGGCGGTTGTTCCCCGGCGGCGAGGGGCGCCTGGTGCTCACGGACCCCGGAGACATGCTCACCACCGGCATCGAGGTGGAAGCGCGCCCGGCCGGCAAGAAGATCAAGCGGCTCTCCCTGCTCTCCGGCGGCGAACGGTCCCTGACCGCCGTCGCGCTGCTCGTGGCCATTTTCAAGGCCAGGCCTTCACCGTTCTACGTGATGGATGAAGTGGAAGCGGCACTGGATGACACCAACCTGGGCAGGCTCATCACCATCTTTGAAGAGCTGCGTGAATCCAGCCAGCTGATCATCATCACCCACCAGAAACGCACCATGGAAGTGGCCGACGCGCTGTACGGCGTGTCCATGCGCGGCGACGGGGTTTCGGCTGTGATCAGCCAGCGGCTGGATAAAGCGGCCGTCTGACCGGAGCCGGTTAGCCGCCTCCGGACGGCTACTGCGCGTAGCGGGCCGTGAAGTTCCGGAGGATCAGCGGAGGATCGGTGACCTTCTGGAAGCGGATCGAGTCCATCACGGCATCGGCTTCCTCCGGCGGGAAGTACCCGGCGTTGCGGTAGACCGAGATGCGGGTCAGCAGGCCGGCCACGTCGAGCTCGGGATGGAACTGCGTGGCATAGAGGTTCGACCGCACCCGGAACATCTGCACCGGGCAGCCGGGAGAACCGGCCAGGTTGACGGCGTGGGCCGGGAGTTTGGAGACGGCCTCTTTGTGGCCGACAAACGCGGCAAAAGTATCAGGGAGCCCCTCCAGCAGCGGATCCCTGCGGCCCTCGGGAGTGAGGGACACAGGAACCGCGGCGATGGCCTCACCGAACTGCCGGTCAACGACGGCGCCCTGGTGCCGGCCCAGCGTGCCGACTCCGTAGCAGGCGCCGAGGAACGGGAAGTCCCGGGCCACCACCATGTCCAGCAGGGCGCCGAGCTCCTTCTCCACGCGCAGCTGCAGCGGAGATTTGGTTTCCTCCGCATCAGAGGAGTTGAAGGGGCTGCCGCCCACGATGATCCCGCTGTAGCGGTCGAGGTCTATCCCCGGCAGGGGAGCGGCTTCTACCCGGACTCTGTGCAGCTGCGCCGGCGAAAGGCCGCCGAACGTCAGGTAGGACTCATACTCCTCCTCGGCGGCACCGTCTTCGGCGCGCGAGGCCAACAGCAGGAAGGGCTTCATTCCTCGATGGTAGTTTGCGTCCTGCGGGTGCGCGTCACGCGCATCTCCGGAGCCAGGCTTTCGCGGGCGGTGAGCCAGACCAGCAGGGCCGCGGCAGCGATCGCGCCCGTCACGGCAAAGGCCCAGGTGTATCCGAGGCGGTCCGCCAGGAGCCCGGCGAGGATGGGGCCGAAGATCGCACCTGTATCGGAGGACATCTGGAAAGCCGCGAGGACTTTGCCGCCACTGCGGCCGGAGCCAACGACGTCGGCCACTGCTGCCTGCTGTGCCGGGTTCAGCAGTCCGGTGCCGAGTCCGGCGATCCCGGAGACGATGAGGAATGCCGTCACTGAACCGGAGAACCCAATGGCAGCGGTGGCGGCGGCGTTTATAGCCAGGCCGGTAATGACCAGGGGCCGCCGGCCCCAGCTGTCTGCGAGCCGCCCGGAGAAGGTCAGGGCGAGGGCTGTTCCGACCGCGAATGCCGTCAGCGAGATGCCCGCGATTTCCGGGCCGGCGGACAGCACGGCGGCTGCGAAAAGCGGCAGCAGGGAGTTCCGGACGCCGAAGGAGGACCAGCCATTGGCGAAGCTGGACACCATGGCCGCCCGGTACGCGGAATCGGAGAGGGCCTCTCGGACCGTCATGTGCGTCGGGGCCGGCGCATCGGAGGGGACGGGGCTGTTTCCCTTGGCATCCCGGAGCAGGAACGCCACCAGGACGGCGGTGACCAGCAGCGCCGCCGCATAGACGAGGAACGGCACCCGAAGCCCGAAGCCGGCCAGCAGCCCGCCGAGCAGCGGTCCGCCGATGTTCCCGAGGAGGAAGGAGGAAGCATACGCTCCCGAGATCCGCCCCCGGATGGCAGGCGGGGCCAGGCGGATGATCAGCGCCATCGCCGAAATCGTGAACATGGTGGATCCGATGCCGCCCAGGCCCCGGAAGATCAGCAGCTGCCAGTAGCTTCCTGCGAAGGCACAGGCCGCGGTGGAGAGGGCGACAATCAGCAGCCCCATAACGTAGACCGGCCGCTCGCCGAGTTTCTCCAGCAGCGCTCCGCCGGCTGGGGCGAACACCAGCCGGGTGAAGGCGAACGCACTGACAACCACCGAGGACGCTGCGACGCCCACGTTGAAACTCTGGGCAAACTGCGGCAGGACCGGCGCCACCAGGCCGAAGCCCAGGGCGATAAGGAACGCCGCAGCGATAAGGACTTTGATTTCGCGGGGGATCGGAATCCGGGGAGAACGCACCATGATGTTCTGATTCTCGCAGAATCCACGGTGTTTAATGCGGGTGCCCTACGGCTGTGGCGTATGACATGCTGGAAGACGTGAATGAGACTCTTTCGATTGTGATCTATGTGGTCATTGGGCTTGCCGTGATCGGTTCGATCGCCGCGCTGCTGGTGCGAACCCGGCGCATGCCCAAGGGCACGTACCCCACGACCCGCGATGCCGACGACCAGCCCGGAGGCAGTACCACCGTCCTGGACCGACCCGGGACTGCCGAGCCTGGGACGGACACCTCCGTCACGGTCCCCGACGATCTCCGGGGCCTGGAGGAAGCTCCGGCCGAACCCCAGGCCCCGGCGCTGGAGACGCCCGAACCTGTCCAGGGCCGCCTCGCCCGGCTGCGGGCCCGCCTCTCGAAATCCAACAACGCCTTGGGCAAGGCCCTGCTGGCGCTGCTCGCCAGCGACAAGATCGACGAGGACGTCTGGGACGAAATCGAGGAAACCCTGCTGCTGGCAGACCTCGGCACCGAACCGACCATGGAACTCGTGGACGCCCTGCGCGAACGTGTGCGGATCTCCGGCAGCCGCGACCCCGAAGAGGTGCGCGGGATGCTGCGTGAAGAGCTGATCAAGCTGGTCGACCCCACGATGGACCGATCGCTGGCAGTGGACCGCCATGCCGACAAGCCCGCCATTGTGATGGTTGTGGGCGTCAACGGCGTCGGCAAGACCACCACCGTGGGCAAACTTGCCCGAGTTCTCGTCGCCGAGGACAAGGACGTGGTGCTGGGCGCCGCGGACACCTTCCGTGCCGCAGCAGCCGAGCAGTTGGCCACCTGGGGCCAGCGCGTGGGCGTGCCCACCGTGAGGTCCGACGTCGACGGCGCCGATCCGGCGTCGGTCGCCTTTGAAGCCGTGAAGGCCGGAATCGACGGCGAAGTCGACACCGTGCTGATCGACACGGCCGGGCGCCTGCAGAACAAGGTGGGCCTGATGGACGAGCTTGGCAAGGTCAAGCGAGTCATCGAGAAGCAGGCCGAGGTGGACGAGGTCCTCCTGGTCCTCGACGCCACCACCGGCCAGAACGGACTGACCCAGGCGAAGGTCTTCGCCGAGGTCGTCAACATCACCGGCATTGTGCTCACCAAGCTGGATGGAACCGCCAAGGGCGGCATCGTCGTCGCCATCCAGCGCACCCTTGGCGTGCCGGTCAAGCTGATCGGACTCGGCGAGGGCCCGGACGACCTGGCCCCCTTCGATGCCGAAGGATTCGTGGACGCGCTGCTTTCCTAGCCAGCCCGGCAGGACTTCAGCAGGCAAACACAAAAGTGCGGCACCCCCGGAACATCCGGGCGTGCCGCACACTTGTCTGTTAGTGCCGAAAGCAGGCTGGGGCTGCCCGTGGTCTAGCTAGCGGTATTCGAAGTTCAGGACAGTGACCGTCCCAGCGGTCACCGGCAGCGTGAGCTCCCCGGTGCGTCCGGTTTCTGCGGTGTACCCGGGAATGCGGTCCCTGTCGGCTACGGGGATCTGGGTTCCGCCGTCGAGCAGAGTGGAGTCTGTGGACGTGTAGCTGTCGCCCGTCAGCTGGGACATACTGCCGTATCGGCTGCCTGCGGGAATTTTGAGCGAAACTGATGTGGGTGCCACCGCCTCCGGGTCATTAAGGTTCACGAGGACCACGCTGATCGATTCGTCCGGCTGGCGCAGGGCATACCAGTAGGTGTTGGTGCCACCCTCGGCTGAGCCGGTGAGGAAATCGCCGGTCCCCAGCATCCCTACGATCGAGAGCCCGTAATAATTTGCACGGGGCTCAAAGGCAAAGTTATTCGAACCCCATTCGCCGGTGGCGCACAGCACCGACATAGGCGGTCCGCCGCCGCAGGCCATCAGCGAACTGTGGAAAGCGATCCGGCTGACCCCGGCCCGGGCGGCCGTTAGGGCGAAGTTGGCGGACCACAGGGAGGAGGCATGTGTCTTGGTGTACTCATTACTTCCGGTGCAGGCGGAGGCGCTGGTCTCGGCCAGCCACGTTTCCAGCTTCGCATCTGAGCCGATCCGGACAGCAGCTTCGCTGTACTTGACGCTGCGCGCGGCGGTCTGCGGACTGACCAGGTTGGCCATGGTCGGGGCTTGCTCGGGGTCGGCCCCGGTGCAGCTTGAAAGCGGGTAATTGTGGTAGGCAACGGCAGCCTTGTTCGGAATCTCCGAAGCGGAAAACTCCTTCCACCAGTCTTTGGTGAAGGTTCCTGGACCTGCGATCGGAGTTCCCGGAGCGGCCGCTTCAATAGCCTTGCTGTACGCCGCGAGTTCGGTGAGGTAATCCTGTACGCTCCAGCCCGCAGGCCGGAGGTCGTTGTAGGCGCCAGCCGCCTCGCTGAGGCCATTGGGTTCGTTGCCCACAATGACTCCGACCAGCCGCTTGCCGAAGATGTCCCGGGCATGCTTTGCCTGGTCGGCAGCACGCTCGGGATCGTACTGCCCCAGAGTCACATTCATGATGATTGAGGCATTTACGGTGTTGGCCAACGCGCTGACCCGTTCCAGATCCGCCGGCGTGACAGTGGTAAATGGACCTCCGGAAGCGGCATTCCAGCCAGGCGGAACGGCTTCGTCGGAGGAAGTCCAGAAGAACCGGCGGTCCACTGCGTTGCCGCCGAAGCGGAGGGTGGGGCTGCCAAGTCCGCGCAGATGTGCCACCAAAGTGGTGTTGTCAGCGCTGAGCCGCGGATCGGCCAGGTCAGTGGCTTCCAGTGACAACCCCACGGAGCCGGCTTCCAAGGACGTGCCCGCTGGAGTATCGGAAATCGCCAGCGAGACCGGATCGGCGGCAGCCAACCCGGCGTCAGCCGACGGCGCCGCCTGCACATACTCTGGCCGCGAGAGTTTTTCGGAATCCGGCAGCGGAGCCGCTTCGGAACGTGCCGAGGCCTCCGGTCCGGTGTTGGAAGCGGCAGGTGGATCATCTGCAAGGAATGGCAGAACGGCGATCGCAGCGGCGCAGGTTACAGCAATTCCTGCAACACCGGCGAGCAGTTTGGTGCGGCGCGGCGATCGGCGGGGCGGCCGACGACGTTGCAATGCCGTGCCGTTGCCTGGTCCGGTTGGAGAATGGTCTGGGTATTCAGGAATCTGGTCCGTCCTTGGGGTGTGAGACTCAGGGAACATACTAGCCGCGGGCAGCGTGCAAGCCCTCGGGCAGCACCGGCAAGTCTTCCCAGATCCGGGTAACCTCCGCGAAACACCCCTGTCACCACGCTTTAACCCAGCGGGCTGCTTCGTAACCTTCCGGCAATCTGCCCGGGTCCCCGCGGAAATCTCTCCCCGGCAGAGTTCTCTACGCGGGAGATTCCCGCGGATCGTGGAAGGACGTGGAGATGGATCTGTCAGCAGGTCACGTCTGGGTGATGGTTTCGGCAGCCCTGGTGCTGCTTATGACTCCCGGAGTGGCATTCTTTTACGGCGGCATGACCCGCGCCAAGGCCGCATTGAACATGATGATGATGAGCTTCGTGTCCATCGGGCTCGTCGGTGTGGTCTGGGTCCTCTGGGGTTTTTCGATGACGGGCGGCGAGGGTATCGCGGGCCTCTTCGGCAGCCCCTTCGCGTCCTTCGGCCTTGAGGACCTGATTGGCACCGAGGACATGATCGGTGCCGGCTTCGGGGCAACGTTCGCCATCATCACCGTCGCCCTGATCAGCGGTGCCATCGCCGACCGCGCGAAGTTCAGCGCCTGGGCCGTCTTCGTTCCGGTCTGGGTCACCCTGGTCTACTGCCCGCTGGCCTTTATGGTCTGGGGCGGTGGCCTGCTCGGGGCCGACGGCGCCATCGGCTCGGTGGTCGGGGAGGCAATCGACTTCGCCGGCGGCACAGTAGTGCACATCAATGCAGGCGTCGCAGCCCTGGTCCTGGCCCTGATCATCGGCAAACGCCGCGGCTTCGGGACTGATCCAAGCCACCGTCCGCACAACATCCCCTTCGTAATGCTCGGAGCCGCACTGCTGTGGTTCGGCTGGTTCGGGTTCAACGGCGGTGCGGCCGGAACCGCAGAGGAAGCAGGCCTGATCTGGGTCAACACCCTCGCTGCACCCGCCGCCGCGATGGTCGGCTGGCTGGTGACCGAACGGATCCGGGACGGCCGTCCCACTTCCCTCGGCGCTGCATCGGGCATCGTGGCCGGCCTGGTCGCGATCACTCCGGCCTGCGCCAACGTCAGCCCTATGGGTGCCCTCGGGCTCGGCCTGGTGGCCGGCATCGTGTCTGCGCTCGCGGTTGGCCTAAAGTACAGGCTCGGCTATGACGATTCCCTGGACGTTGTGGGTGTCCACCTGGTCGCCGGCCTGATCGGAACCGTGGCCCTGGGCTTCATCGCCCTGCCGGTCGACGGCGTTGGCGGCGGCCTGTTCTACGGCGGCGGATTGACCCAGCTCGGCGCCCAGATCGTGGCGACGGTCGTGGCCATCATCGTCTCGGCCGTGATGACCCTCATCATTGGCCTGGCGATCCACAAGACCATCGGCTTCCGGGTCTCCGAGGAGCAGGAACTCAACGGCGTCGACCTCAGCGAACACGCTGAGACCGCCTACGAACTCGGCGGAGTAGGCGTAGGCGGCTCGTTCCGCCCGGTCGCCGAAACCGCACCCGCAGCCACCAAGGAGAGCGTCAACTCATGAAACTCGTAACCGCAATCGTCCGGCCGGAGAAGTTCGACTCGATCCGCGGCGCACTGGAAAGCTACGGGGTCCAGGGGCTGACGGTCAGCCAGGCCAGCGGCTACGGCCGCCAGCGGGGCCACACCGAGGTTTACCGGGGTGCGGAGTACACCGTGGACCTGCTGCCCAAGCTCCGGGTCGAAGTACTGGCCGCCAACGAATGGGTTAATGACATCGTGGACGTCCTGGTCTCCACCGCCAATACCGGCCGTGCCGGTGACGGCAAGGTCTGGGTCACCAACGTTGAGGAGACGCTCCGCGTCCGGACCGGTGAACGGGGAAACTCAGCCCTGTAACTACCCTCACGGGGCCTCACCCCGGGGACCACCCTGCTGGTTTTCAGCCGTGTGGTCCCCGGTTCTCGTGGCGCGGGTGCGCCGGTGCCGGCGGCCTGGGCCGCCCCACGGGCCGTCCGGAGGCAGATCGGGGGCATGCGGCGAATACCCACCGGTGCTTGGTACCCTTAACAGCTGGGCCTGGCAAACATGGCGAACTACCCGACGAAAGAAGTGCGCAGCGCGTGTTCAATTCACTGTCTGACCGGTTGACTTCCACGTTCAAGAACCTGCGTGGCAAGGGGCGGCTGACCGAAGCCGACGTTGATGCCACAGTTCGCGAAATCCGCCGGGCGCTTCTCGACGCCGACGTTGCCGTTCCCGTGGTCCGCAGTTTCACTGCGTCGGTCAAGGAACGCGCGCTCGGGTCCGAGGTCTCCCAGGCACTGAACCCAGGCCAGCAGGTCGTCAAGATCGTCAACGAGGAGCTTGTTGGCATCCTGGGCGGACAGACCCGGCGCCTCTCCCTGGCAAAGAATCCCCCCACGGTCATTATGCTCGCCGGCCTTCAGGGTGCCGGTAAGACGACGCTGGCCGGCAAGCTCTCCCGTTACCTCAAGGACCAGGGGCACAGCCCCCTGCTGGTCGCCGCTGACCTCCAGCGCCCCAACGCCGTAAAGCAGCTGCAGGTCAACGGTGAACGCGCCGGTGTTCCGGTTTACGCGCCCCACCCCGGCGTCAGCTCCGAATTCGAGGCCGCGACCGGCGATCCGGTGGCAGTTGCCCGCCAGGGCGTTGCGGAAGCCCGCACCAAGCTGCACGACATCGTCATTGTTGACACCGCCGGACGCCTGGGTGTTGATGCGGAACTGATGCAGCAGGCCGCGGACATCCGTGCCGCGATCACCCCTGACGAAGTCCTCTTTGTCATCGATGCCATGATCGGCCAGGACGCCGTCGCCACCGCGCAGGCGTTCAACGAGGGCGTGAACTTCACCGGCGTCGTCCTGACAAAGCTCGACGGCGATGCCCGCGGCGGCGCGGCGCTCTCCGTCGCGTCGATCACCGGCAAGCCCGTGATGTTCGCATCCACCGGTGAAGGGCTGAAGGACTTTGAAGTCTTCCACCCGGACCGGATGGCGAGCCGCATCCTGGACATGGGCGATATCCTCACGCTCATCGAGCAGGCGGAGAAGTCCTGGGACAAGGACGAAGCCGCCCGCATGGCGCAGAAGTTCGCCGATCAGGAGGACTTCACCCTCGATGACTTCCTGGCGCAGATGCAGCAGCTGCGCAACATGGGGTCGATGAAGAAGATGCTCATGATGATGCCCGGCGCAGCCGGCATGCGGGAGCAGCTGGAAAACTTCGACGAGCGCGAAATTGACCGAGTGGAAGCAATCGTCCGCTCCATGACCCCGCATGAGCGCGTGGCACCGAAGATCATCAACGGTTCCCGGCGTGCCCGCATCGCCCGCGGTTCCGGTGTCCACGTCTCCGAGGTCAACGGACTGCTCGAACGTTTTGTCCAGGCCCAGAAGATGATGAAGAAAATGGCTGCCGGCGGCGGTGTCCCGGGAATGCCCGGTCTCGCCGGTCCGGGCGGCTTCGGCGGCGGACGCAAGAAGCAGCAGGCTGCCAAGGGCAAAAAGAAGGCCCGATCCGGCAACCCGGCCAAGGCAGCCCAGGAGCTCGCCGAGGCTGAGGCCAGGCGCGCCGGTGCCCGCAAGTCCCTGCCCACGGGATCGGCATTCGGAGCGCAGGGCGGCGACTTCGATCCCTCGTCCCTGAACCTGCCCAAGGGCTTCGACAAGTTCCTCGGCAAATAGGCAGCTGAGCGCCTCCCCGTCCCGGCGGGGTGGCGCTCAACTGCGCCGGCGCACCGGCCCGCATGCGGCGATTGACGGAAGTGTCACACCGTCTGGGGTAAACCGGTGTCCCCGTGCGGCGATACGCTGTTTGGATGGCTCAGCAACGCGTTGTCTTCGTGCACGGTGCCGGTCGATTCGGGGCCGCGGCGTGGCCACGGCAGCACGTGCTGGCTGGCAGGTATGACTGCCTGTTCCTGCGCCGGCACGGCTATCGGCCCGATTTGCCGCCGGCACCGACCGATCACCGGGCCGACGCCGCCGCCGTCCTGGCAGCGCTTGGCGACGGCGGACATGTGGTCGCCCATGCCGAAGGTGCCATTGCGGCCATGATGGCAGCGGTCCAGTCCCCGGAGCGGGTCTGGTCCCTTTCCCTGTGCGAGCCGGCCGTCTTCTCCCTGACCCGGGACCTGCCGGCCACCGCTGCACACCGTGCACATTTGGACGCACTCTTCCGCGATGCCCGCCAGCTCGATGACGACGAATACGCTCGTGAATACCGCCGCCTGGTGTACTCCGCGGAGGCTGCCAGCGCATCCGCTGCCGATCCGCAGGCGGCCGCCCGGCAGCGGCTGCAGTCACCACCCTGGGACGCCCCGCTGGAGATAGTGCCCGGGATCCCGACGCTGGTCCTGACAGGGGAGTGGGAGCCGCTCTACGAAGAAGCCGCCCGGTTCCTGGCCTCCACCGGAGCGGACCACCGCGCCGTCGGCGGCAACCACCGGCCCCAGGACATCGAAGCGGGGCAGGAAGCGATCACCGGTTTCCTGGCCCGCTGCGCTGCAGCCTCGGTTGCATGCTGATGGCAGCAGTGCGGGCCGCCACGGAGGCCGACCTTGCCAGGCTGCCCGCCCTCGAGGCCGCTTCGGATACCCTGCTGACCGGTATGCCCGGCATTTCGAGTGGTGCGCTGCTTCGGCTTCCGCCCCCGGCCGCGGCCGGAGAGCTGGCTGCCGCCCTGCAGATCCTGGTCGCAGGCGACCCGGTAGCGGGGTTCGCCCGGATCGAGGAGGCCGGAGGGTTTGCCCATCTGGAGCAGCTCTCCGTCCACCCTGCTGCCGCCGGGGCGGGACTGGGACGGGCATTGCTCAACGCCGCGCTGCACTGGGCTCGGGAGCGCGGCTACCCAGGAATGACCCTCTGCACCTTTTCGGAGGTTCCCTTCAACGCACCCTTTTACCGCAGCGCCGGGTTCGTTGTGGTTGAGCCGGAGGGCGCGCTGGCCAGCCTGCGCCGGCATGAGGCAGAGCTAGGGCTGGACGACGTCGGGCCCCGGGTGGCTATGCGCGTGCTTTTCGGATCCGGCCTTCCGCCCTCGGATGATTCCAAGCATTCCCTTGGCAATACGTGAAGCTTCAAGTAATGTATATTGCATGAACCTTCAAGTAAATGCACAGGACCTGCTGCCTGCCGACCTGTCAATGGGTACGGTCATGCTCAAGGTGGGTGACCTGCCCAAGGTCGCCGCCTACTATCAGCAGGCCCTGGGGTTGGAAATCGTTGCGGAAGCCGACGGCGGACTTTTCCTCGGGCGCGGCAGCGTCCCCGTGGTGCATCTGGCTCCTGCCGGAGGGCTGCAGGTTGCGTCCCGCGGAGAGGCCGGATTGTTCCACACTGCCATCCTGTTCGAAACCCAGGCCGATCTCGCCGCCACCGTGGCATTGGCCGCCCAGTACGACCCGGCGGCTTATGTCGGCAGCGCTGACCACCTGGTTAGTGAGGCCTTCTACTTCACCGATCCCGAGGGCAACGGCATCGAACTCTACTGGGACCGTCCGCGCGAAAGCTGGAGCTGGGACCAGGCTGAGTCTGGAAGGACGGTAAGGATGGCCTCCCTCGCCCTGCCGCCGCAGGACTACTTCCGCACCCACCTCTCGCAGGAGGCCATGGATGGGCTGGCCGGCGCGGGGGCCGGGGTGGGTCACGTGCACCTGCAGGTGGGGGACACTGCCACGGCAGCCGCGTTCTACGTGGACACACTGGGATTCGAGCGGACCGCCGACCTGCACGGGCAAGCACTGTTCGTCTCGGCGGGCGGCTACCACCACCACATGGCCATGAATGTGTGGAACAGCCGCGGGGCTGGTCCGCGGCGCGACACGCTGGGGCTGGGTGAGGTGCTCATCAGCGTCCCGGGGGAGGACGCCGTCGGCGCCCTCGCAGACCGGCTAACATCCGCCGGGATCACCAGCCATCACACCGGAGCCGAACTGCGCTTCGAGGATCCCTGGCGTAACCGGATCCGGATCGCGGTGGGCTGACGGGACGGCGGCGCACCCCGTGCCGCCGGTGAGTCGCGAAAAAAGGAGTCATCTGGCACAATGGACAGGTACTCGATCTGCGCGGCCCCTCTCTCCGCGCATGCATCTTGTCCTTTTGAACCCCAACGTATGGCCCGCCCCACGGGAGCAGAAGTACGGGTTCGCCCCATTTCAGATCAGGAGTGACCACAAAAGTGGCCGTAAAGATTCGCCTTAAGCGCCTTGGCAAGAAGTTCTCAGCACACTACCGCGTTGTTGTCATGGATTCCCGTGCCAAGCGCGATGGCCGTGCCATCGAGGAAATCGGACTGTACCGTCCGACCGAGGAGCCGTCGTACATCGACATCAAGTCCGACCGTGCGCAGTACTGGCTCGGCGTCGGCGCCCAGCCGACCGAGCAGGTCGCAGCACTGCTGAAGATCACCGGTGACTGGCAGAAGTTCAAGAACATCGAAGGCCAGGAAGGTACCCTGCGTACCAAGGCTCCGAAGGAGCCCTTCGTGGCTCCCGAGAAGAAGTCAGTGATCGTTCCCGAAGCCATCACCCCGAAGGCCAAGAAGGAAGAGGCAGAAGCCGCTTCCACTGAGGCTGAGGCTGAGTAATTTGCTCGCTGAAGCGCTGGAGCACCTCGTACGCGGAATCGTTGACTCCCCTGAGGATGTCAAGGTTTCCGCCAAGAACAACCGCCGCGGGGAAACCCTCGAGGTCCGTGTTCACCAGGATGATCTCGGCCGGGTTATCGGACGCCAGGGACGCACTGCGCGCGCCCTGCGCACGGTGATTTCTGCCCTGGCCGGCAGTGACCAGGTCCGTGTTGACGTCGTCGACACCGACCGCCGCCGCTGACGCACCAGCAATTCCAAGCAGTTCCTAGCATCCGGCCCCGGCACCAGATAATGGTGAAGGGGCCGGATGCTTTTTTTACGGCTCCGGCCCAACCGGGCCGCACCAATCGATCCAAGGAGATTCCATGCAGTTACAGGTGGCACGCATCGGCAAGCCGCACGGCATCCGGGGCGAGGTAACCGTTCAGGTGCTCACTGACGCGCCCGAGGACCGGTTTGTGCCCGGCGCCGTCCTCACCGTCGAACCGGCAGCGAAGGGCCCGCTGACCGTGCTGAGTGCCCGCTGGAACAAGGACATCCTGCTGCTCGGCTTCGATGAGGTGGTTGACCGCAACGGCGCAGAGGAACTGCGTGGCGTGAAGCTGTTCATCGACACCGAGGAAGCCGACGCCGAGGACGACGGCGAGGGCTGGTACGAGCACGAACTGGTTGGCCTGAAGGCGAAGGTGGGCAACGACGTCGTTGGCACCGTCAGCGCGCTGCGCACCCTCACGGTGCAGGATCTCCTGATTGTCGAGGACACGGCCGGCCGCGAAGTGCTGGTTCCATTCGTCGAAGCGATCGTCCCGGAAGTGAACATCGAGGACGGATACGTACTGCTGACGCCGCCGGCTGGCCTGTTCGAACTGAACCTCCCGGAGGACAAGGACAAGGACAAGAATAAGGACATGGACAAGGGCGGGGCTGGACGCTAAGTGCGTATCGATGTCTTCACCATTTTCCCGGAGTACCTCGCTGCCCTTGACCTGTCACTGATCGGGAAAGCGCGTCAGGACGGAATCCTTGACGTCCGGGTCCAGGACCTGCGCAGCTTCACCACCGACCGGCACCGCACTGTCGATGACACACCCTACGGCGGCGGCGCTGGCATGGTGATGAAGCCGGAACCCTGGGCAGAGGCGCTGGCGACGGCGCTCACGGGTGGCCCGGCCAGCCCGGGTGAAGGGGACTCCAATGCTGACACCCGCCCGACGCTGATCGTTCCCTCGCCCGCGGGGGAGGTCTTCACCCAGGCCGCGGCGTACGAACTCGCGGAGAAGCAGCAGCTGGTCTTCGCCTGCGGCCGGTACGAAGGCATCGATGAACGGGTGCTGGAGTGGGCCGGTGAGCATTTCGATGTCCGCCCCATGAGCCTGGGCGACTATGTGCTGAACGGAGGAGAGGTCGCGGTTCTGGCGATGGTCGAGGCCATTGGCCGTCTGGTACCCGGGGTCGTCGGCAATCCTGAATCCCTGG
Organism: Arthrobacter sp.; assembly: GCF_031988865.1. Classification (NCBI taxonomy): domain Bacteria; kingdom Bacillati; phylum Actinomycetota; class Actinomycetes; order Micrococcales; family Micrococcaceae; genus Arthrobacter; species Arthrobacter sp. Next base: position 40,710 of record NZ_DALZXY010000012.1, on the reverse strand, counting down.
TCGAGGAATCCCACTCAGACGGCCTGCTTGAGTACCCCGTCTACACCAAGCCCTCCCTTTGGCGCGAGCGGCCCATCCCCGAGGTGCTGCTCAGCGGTAACCACGCGAAGATCGCCCGCTTCCGGCGGGATGAGCAGCTGCGGCGGACCGCAGACCGCCGGCCGGATTTGGTGGCGAAGCTGGACCCGGCCACCCTGGATAAGGCCGACAAGGCCACCCTGGCAGCCCTGGGCTGGACTGTCACGGCGGAGATGGTCCTGCCGCAGGCCTGACTTACGCCCGGGCCGCAGCCCGGGCGCCAGTCCCGGCGCACATCCCCATGTTGGCCGGTCCAACACGGGTGTGGCAGAATGGATAGTTGTGTCATCTGGGTCCGCGCCTGCCACAGGGGGAGTGAGACCAACAGCACGGCACACCGGCAACCGATTCCCGGACCGCCGGTTTATTTAGCTTCGGCAGCATCTGTGCGCTTACGGGCGCATCCTTGCCGCCGTGACCAAAGTGGATGACCTGTGGCGTTCACCAGGAGTGATCAACAATGCACATCCTAGATTCTGTTGATGCAGCTTCGCTGCGTTCAGACATCCCCGAGTTCCGCGCCGGTGACACGGTCAAGGTTCACGTCAACATCATCGAAGGCAAGAACACCCGTGTTCAGGTCTTCCAGGGCTTCGTTATGAAGCGCCAGGGCGATGGCCTCCGCGCGACCTTCACGGTCCGCAAGGTCAGCTTCGGTGTCGGCGTGGAGCGTACCTTCCCGGTACACTCCCCGGTCATCGACAAGCTCGAGGTCGTCACCCGCGGTGACGTCCGCCGCGCCAAGCTTTACTACATGCGCGACCTGCGCGGCAAGGCTGCCAAGATCAAGGAAAAGCGCGACTTCCGTCCCGCCAAGTAACTTCTTCTTGTCTGATACATCCGCGGACGGGGCCAGGCCTCGGAAGCACACGAAACGCCGGTCCATTGTGGGCTGGCGTTTCGTGCTCTGGGCCCTTGCGGCCGCCGTCGTCCTGGCGGCCCTGGTCCGTGCCTTCGTGGTCGACGTCTACTACATTCCCTCGGAATCGATGGAACCGCTGCTGGAACCGGGAGACCGGGTCCTGGTCTCCCGGACCGAGTACCGCTCCGAAGGCATCCAGCGCGGCGACGTCGTGGTTTTCGACGGGCGTGGATCCCTGGCTCCGCTGCACAGCTCCGATCCGGTCCTGACACAGGGGGCGAAGAAGGTTGGGCAATGGCTGGGCCTGGCCGGCAGCGACACGGTGTACGTCAAGCGGGTCATCGGCGTTGCCGGCGACCGGGTCGCTTGCTGCACCGGCGACGACCGGCGCATCACGGTCAACGGAGTGCCCGTGGACGAGCCATACCTCTACCCGCGGGACACCCCAAGTGACCAGGCCTTCGACGTCGTTGTACCCGACGGACGGCTCTGGCTGATGGGCGATCACCGGTCCGAGTCGGCGGACTCCCGCTCCCTGCTCGGAGCGCCCGGCGGTGGCCTCATCCCCGAAGACCGTGTAATTGGACGCGCACAGCGAATCCTCTGGCCATTCGAAAGAAGCACGGAGATTGAGCGGCTAGAGTTGGGATCCGTATGGAATTCAGCGGAATAAGAGGACGGCACATGGCGCAGGACTTCCCGGAAGATCCCAAGGACGGGAACCCGCCCTCCGGCGAAGCGCGCTCCCATGCCGCCGGCAAGGACGGCCGGAACCGGGGGTTCGGATCCTGGCTGCGCGAAGTCGCAACGATCGTCATCATTGCGCTGCTGTTGTCCTTCCTGATCAAGACCTTCCTTTTCCGGGCGTTCTTCATCCCGTCCGGGTCGATGGAAGAGACCCTGGAAATCGACGACCGGATCTTCGTGAACCTGCTCGTCCCGCAACCCTTCGACCTCGAGCGCGGCGACGTCATCGTCTTCAAGGACACCAAGGCCTGGCTGCCGCCCATGGAAGACGGGGGCGGCGGGAACTTCGTCCAGGACGCCCTCACCTTTGTTGGCCTGTTGCCGGACGAGTCCGAACAGCACCTGGTCAAGCGGGTCATCGGGATGCCCGGCGACCATGTGGTGTGCTGCACCGCTGACGGCAAGATCACAATCAACGGGCAGCCTATCGACGAACCCTACCTGTACCCCGGAGCGCTCCCCTCGGAGACCCCGTTCGATGTTGTGGTGCCCGATGGCAAGGTATGGGTCATGGGCGACCACCGCAACGCCTCGGCTGATTCCCGCGAGCACCAGAACGGTGAGGGCGGCGGGTTCATCGACATCTCCGACATCGAGGGCAAGGCTTCCGTTATCGCCTGGCCGCTGGGGCGTGCCGGCTTTATTGGAAGCTACCCCGAAGTCTTCGAAAACGTGCCGGACCCGGCCGGGGCAGGCACAACAACAGGTGCGCCGTGACGGCTGAGCCACAGCAAAAACAGCGCGGCCCCGTCGGTGCGACAGCGGTAACAGCCCCGGTAACTACGCGGGCTGTCCGGGTTCCCAAGGCAAAGACCGCCACGGCAAAGACTCCTGGGGCAAAGGCTCCGACCCTGCGTTACGAGCGGACCTTCGCCGCCCTCGGGCACGGCGTGCTCGCCGGCTGCGACGAGGTCGGGCGCGGTGCCCTGGCAGGACCCGTCAGCGTAGGCCTGGTAGCAGTCCAGCTAGACACCGTTCGGTCGCTCAAAGGCGTGAAGGACAGCAAACTGCTATCCGCCGCCGACCGTGAAGCAATGGTCCCGCTGATCAAAAAGTGGTGCCCAGCCTGGGGCGTTGGCCACGCCAGCGCCGCGGAAATCGACCTGCTGGGTTTGATGGGCGCCCTGCGCCTGGCCGGGACCCGCGCCTGGACGCAGGTGTGCGAAACCCTGACGCCCGACGTCGTACTCCTGGACGGCAATCACAATTGGCTTTCGCCGGCGGTCCAGGCCAGCCTCTTCGACGATGTGGAGGAAGAGGACGCCGCGGCCTGCACGGCACCGGTCCATACCCGGATCAAGGCGGATATGACCTGCCTGAGCGTTGCCGCGGCCTCGGTCCTGGCCAAGGTCGAACGCGATGCGATGATGACCGAATATGCCGAACTGCATCCGCAGTACGGCTGGGAGATCAACAAGGGATACGCCACTGGGGCGCACCGCGCGGCGATTGACTCGCTCGGTCCCTCACCGCTGCACCGCCTCTCCTGGCGGCTGGGTTCGGCGCGATCCGAGGACGCAGGGCCCGCCCAGGGCCCGCTTGGGGGATGATAGGGCCATGAGCGCAGAGGATCTTGAGAACTACGAGACGGATATGGAGCTTCAGCTCTACCGCGAATACCGGGACGTCGTGGGACTGTTCAGCTACGTCGTCGAAACCGAACGGCGCTTTTACCTGGCCAACCACGTGGACCTGCAGGCCAGGTCAGCCGATGGGGAAATCTACTTTGACCTGACGCTGCAGGACGCGTGGGTGTGGGATGTCTACCGCTCGGCGAGGTTCGTCAAAAGCGTGCGGGTGATTACGTTCAAGGACGTCAACGTCGAAGAACTGTCCCGGAACGATGACCTCACGCTGCCAAAGGCCGAAGACCTCAGCTAGCCGGGCGGCCTTCCGCTGTCCGGCGGCGGGGGCGGGACCCGGGGAACATCCGCCTGGGGGACATCCGGCAGCAGCCGGAGACAGTCACTCCACAGGATCCTGGGTGTCCGCGCGGCCTCGGCCTCCAATTCGGAGAACCAGCCGTCCACCATCTGCCCGCGGTGGGCGAGCATCCGGGGCACCGCCACCGGCAGCGGAAACCCATTGCGCCAGACCGGCTTGTAGCTGCCAAGGTTCCCGACGTTCGAGGTCCAGTTGACCCGTTCCCAACCCAGGGTGTCGAAGGCGAACGCGACCGCGAGGCGAACCGCCCGGCTCATCAGTCCCTGTCCGCGGAACTCCGTAGCCGTCACGAAGCCCAGGCCACCGGTTCCCGCCCCCTGCCAGCGCAGGTCAATGCTGCCCGCGTAACTGCCGGCATATTCCATGGCCCACGCGACTCTGTCCTGCTGTGGAACGCCCACCGCAGCGATGTAGTTCAGGGCCATTTCGCGGGTGTAGTCCAATGGGACGGTGGTCCATTCGATGGTCAGCGGGTCCCTGGAACGCTGCAGCACTCCGTCAGCATCCGCCACTGTGTGAGGCCGCAGCAGAAGTGATTCGTCCTGCAGCCGCGGGATCTCCAGCACCATTTTTCCAAGGTACCGCGCAGGCGGGTGCCGGCGGCATCATAGACTGCGTTCGTGGCCCCTTCGCTGCCTGATCCAGATCCCGGCCCCCGCCGCCCGCTGCTTCCCGGTGTACCTCCCGGGGCGCGTATCTATGCGCAGCTAAAGCCTGACGACGCCGGGCTGGCGGAACTGCTCCGGTTGCAGTCGGTGGCCCGGGAACGGGCACCGGGGACCCGGCGGGTGTCCGCGGAGCGGCTACACCTGACCCTGATCCATTTCGGAAGGGCTGACAACGCCTTTTCCAGGCTTACCGTAGCCACCGGTGTCGACGCGGAGGCTTATGGCCGGGCCCTGTCCGGCTACCTTCACGCGACAGTTGGGGCCCTGCCCAAAGACGCATTTCTGTTGGAACCGCGCGGATTGGCGGGCTTCGGGCGGGACGGTTCCACCCTGGCCGTGGAGTATGCCACTACGTCAGGGCTCGACTCGGTCCACCGCACCCTGTACGGCCTGCTGCTGGAGTTCCTGTCCGCCTGCGGGGTTCCGGACCCGGCGGGCTATGCGGCGCAGGACCCGGCATTGGGTTTCGCGGCGCGGCTGCATCCTCATATCAGCCTGCTGCACGGATTCCATGGCTTCAACGGGCCGCCGCCGCTGCTGGACCTGGGGCCTGCGCGGCTGTGGGCGACGCCGGTGCTGTACCGGAGCTGACCGGCCCGCGGAACCCAGGGGTGGACTGACCGGCGGCCTGAGCGACGCCTAGCGGAGGGCTGGGGCGGGCAGGAGGCTCTCCCGGACAACCTCGACGCCGCGCTCCTGAATCTGGCCTACAGCGCTTTCGGCGAGGCCCGAATCGCTGATGATGAGGTCAAGTTCTTCCAGGGCCAGCACCCGGTACTTGGCGTAGCGGCCGAATTTACTGCTGTCCGCCAGCAGCACCGTCTTCTCGGCGGATGCCATGGCGGCGCGCTTCGGATCCACTTTGGCCTCCACCGGCGTCGTGATCCCGTGCTGGACATCCCAGGAACTGGAGGAAAGAAACGCGATGTCCAGGGACAGCTCGGCCAGGGTGAGGGTGGCCAGGCGGCCGATCATCGACTTGTTGTCCCGGTCCACCCGCCCGCCAACACAGATCAGCTCGACGCCCGGAAACTCGAGGAAGGCTGCGGCCGTGGCCAGGTCGTTGGAGACGACGGTGAGGTTCCGGCGGTCCTGCAGGTAGGGGCACATGGCCTGGACGGTGGTGCCGGCGTCCAGGTAGACGGTCATGGAATCGGCCACCAGCCCCGCAGCCTGGCGGGCAATCGCGGCCTTGGCCGGGAGATCGGCTGCTTCCTTCACGGAACGGCTCGGTTCCTCCAGGAGCCTGCTGACGGCGAGGACGCCGCCCTGCGTCACTTCAACGTCTCCCGCCTCGGCGAGAGCCGCGACGTCACGGCGGGCTGTCATGTGGCTGACGCCGAGCAATTCGGTGATTTCCCGGTAGCTGAGCACTCTTTGGGCGCGCAGGTGCTGGAGAATCTGCTGCCTGCGCTGCTCTGGAATCAGGGATATCGACTTTGCCATTGGTGCCTCCCGGATCAATCTACCGGAGAATGCGTCCAGGGACTGTTCCACCGCTCAGCGAGCTCGCCGATCTGGATTGGCGTGAGTTCGCGGCGTGGGGAGTTCTCCGTCAGCAGGGCGATCCGGCACGCTTCCTCCAGTTCGGCAGCCCGCTCGACGGCGTCGTCCAGGTCCTTGCCGGACACCACGGACCCGTGGTTGGCCAGCAGGGCGGCACGGAAAGGTCCCCGCGCGCAGCGGATGTCTTCGCCGAGTGCCGCGTCGCCGGGATGCCGGTAGGGGAGCAGGGGGGTCTGCCCGACCCGCATCACGAAGTACGGAGTGAGCGGTGGAACGGCGTTCGCGTCCGACCAGGGGGTCCGGCAGGACAGGGCGACGGCCTGCGGAGAGTGCAGATGGACGATCGCCTGGTGTTCTGCGCCCCGCTGGTAGAAACCGGCGTGCAGGGGTGTTTCCTTCGAAGCTGGAGCGCCGCCGAGGTGGACGCCGGTGAGCGAGACCCTGGCGAGGTCAGCTTCGGTCAGATGCCCCAGGGAGGCGCCGGTCCCGGTGATGAGGAAGCTGTCCCCGTCCCGCAGGCTCAGGTTGCCGGTGGCTCCCGGGCTCAGCCCCATATCAACCAGCCGGCGTCCGGCGGTAATGAGCTGGTTCTGGATCCTCATGCCAGGTGCTCCCATGCCGAAACGAAAAGGTCCTGTTCGCCGAAGTTGCCGCTCTTGAGGGCCAAGGCAAACGGGCGCCCGCCGGCCTCCGCCGTGGACCAGCACACGCCCGGCGCGAGCTCGGGGCCGATCTGCAGGGACTGGATGCCCAATCCGCGCACCACGGCTCCGCTGGTTTCCCCGCCCGCGACGATGAGCGCGGAAACGGCTGGGTCCGCCGTGAGGTGAACGGCAATCTGAGTCAGCACGTGTTCGATGACGGGCGCGCTCTCCACGCCGTCTACCAGGGTGTGGACGTCATCCCGGCTCCGGGCCGCGCACACCACGGGGGTGGAATCCGGTGCCTGCGCCAGGAACCAGGCGGCCAGGTCGGCGGCCACCGTCCCGGGATCGGAGATGGCGGCGCGGACGTCGATCTGCCGCACCGGCTGGGTGCGTGCGGCGTGCGCAACCTGGGCCAGGGTGGTGCTGGAGACGCTCCCGCACAGGACCCCTCCCCGCCCGCGGCGCGGCGGCGCCCAGGAAGCACCGGACATACCGGGGCCGGTCATGCCCAGAGCCAGCCCGGATCCGCCGGAGACCAGCACATGCTCCGAAACGGCCGCGGCAATGATGCCAAGGTCCTCATCGTCGATGGCGTCAACCACCACGTACCGGCCCTCGGCTGCGTCGATCGCTGCGCGCAGCTCCGCTGCCCCGCTCCGGACCACCGGCCGGGCAACTTCACTGACCGTGTGCGGGGTCTGCGGGCCCAGCAGCTCGGTCAGACGCGAGCGGGTCATGGGCGTCAGGGGATGGTGCCGCATGGAGGAGTTCTCCAGGAGGACACCGTTCACAAAGAGGTGACCGCTGTAGACGGTGCGTCCGTTGGCCGGAAGCGAAGGCACCACAACGCATCTTTCCGCGCCGAGCTCATCCGCAACGGCGTCGAGCACCGGCCCGATGTTGCCCTCAGCTGTGGAATCAAAGGTGGAGCAGTACTTCACGTAGAAGCGGGCAGCACCCCAGGCGCGCAGCCGGCGGAGCGCATCCAGCGAGGCGGCGACTGCGTCCTCCTTTGGTTCGGACCGGCTCTTCAAGGCAATAACGACGGCGTCCAGGCCGGCCAGTTCCCCGGCGGCGGGCGTTCCGCCCTCGATGACGACGGCCACCCGGTGGCCCGAGCGCCGGAGCATGGTGGCTATATCCGTGGCGCCAGTGAAGTCGTCAGCGATGATTCCAAGCACTTTTGTGATCCTTTCCGAACCGGCCGTTGAGGCGGCAGTTATCGGACTCGACTGTAACACCGCACTGTGAATCGGTGTTAAGCATTGGTAATTTGTTGTACGAAATTAGAAATGTGTGTCACAGTGATTCCCGGCACGTTCGAAGGTCGAGCGGTGCTCACGAAGATTTGGACGCCACCGTGATTCTCCCTCACCGCGCTCGACGACGAGCTCCCCTCCGCGTAGCCCTCACCGGGGCTAACGGCGGTTACGGGCGTACGTTCCTTGCCCAGCTGGCCTGCACCCCCGAAATCCTGCCTGCGGTCCTGGTGGATCCGGATGCCGCCGGTGTGCTGGCCATGCTCGAAGAACTGGGCATCCCCGCCTCCCGTGCCGCCGCGTCAAGCGGCCCGGCACAGACCGCGGAAATTATCGCCAGCGGCCGCATTGCGCTGGTCGGCTCGCTGGACGCCCTCGACTGGGCAGGCATCGACGTCCTGGTTGAGGCCTGCGGCCGGGTGGGCGCCGGCGCCGCCTACGCAGAGGCAGCGCTGGAGAACAACACCCACGTGGTGATGGTGAGCAAAGAGGTGGACACCGTTGTCGGCGTCGAACTCAGCGCGCGTGCGGCGGACAAGGGGCTCAGTTACCTCCCGGGCGACGGCGACCAGCCGGCCAACCTCCTCCGGCTCGTGGACTGGGTCAGCGCCGTTGGGCTGGATATCGTGGCGATCGGCAAGGCGGGGGAGTACGACCTCCAGTTCGACCCCGCGACCGGCCGCGTGAGCCAGGCAGGCGAAAGCATCGAGGCCCCGCAGCTGACCGGACTGCTGGAGCTTGGAAGCAGTATCACCTCCACCCTGGCCCAGCGGGCCGAGGCGGTCAGCCCGCTCAAGCGGGCAGCAGCAGCCGATTCATGCGAAATGACGGTTGTCGCCATGCGCACCGGCATGATGGCCGACGTGGAGGCCATGCATTATCCCGTGGCCCGGATCAATGAACTTGCCGACATCTACGCCGCACGCGAAGACGGCGGGATCCTGGCGAACGACGGCGTGGTGGACGTTTTCTCCGCCCTCCGGCTGCCGGGGGAGGCGAGCTTCGCCGGCGGCGTCTTTGCCATCGTCCGCACCGGCGATCCTGCCACCTGGGAAATCCTCCGGGGCAAGGGCCACGTCGTCAGCCGCGACGGCAAGTACGCGTGCATCTACTGGCCGTACCACTACATGGGTGTGGAGACACCGCTCACGGTGCATGCCGCCGTCGACCTGGTTGAGGCTCCTCCGGCGGTGCCGGGAATGATCCTCGCCGGCCGCGCCCTGTGCGACCTGCCGGCCGGAACCGATCTGGCCGTAGCAGGACACCACCACGAGATTGACTCAGTTGCGCCCGTGATGATCGCGGCTGACCCCGCGGCCTCCCCGTTCTACCTGCTCGACGGCGCCCGCCTGATCCGGCCGGTTGCCCAGGGCAGCCTGATCGGCTTTGCCGATGTCGAAGGCGTGGACGCCGGAGCCCTGACCCTGTACCTCGCGGGAGCTTCCCGCGGACGAACCACCCGATCGGAGTAAATCAATGACGTTCTTTACTTCCCCCGCCCCCTGCCGAGGGCTCGTCTCCTTTGAGCGCGCGGCATGAGCCCCGAGATTATTGCCCTCATCGGGCTCGCGGCAGTGTTCACCATCTCCTCTGTCCGCAACGTGCACATGGGTGCACTGGCCCTCGTGGCCGCCTTCATTATCGGCATCGGCGTCGTAGGCGAGAGCCTGAAGGACGTCCTCGGTGGCTTCCCGGTGGACGCCCTGATCATCCTGGTGGGCATCACCTATCTCTTCGGACTGGCGCATGAAACCGGCACCATCAAATGGCTGGTTGACCGTTCCCTGGACCTCATCGGCGACCGTGTGGCCCTGCTTCCCTGGGGCCTGTGGGCCATTGCAACGGCAGTTGCCTGCATGGGCACCTCCCACGCCGCCTTCGCCGTCGTTCCCATTGCGATGACCCTGGCGCACAGCCATAAGATCAACTCCACCATGATGGGCATCGCCATGAGTTCGGCGATTGTCGGCGGCGCGCTGGCGCCCACCAGCATCGTCGGCATCACCGTCCAGACCGTTGCCTCCGAAGCTAATGTGCCCTACAACGCCGCGCTGATGTTCGGCCTCTCCATTGGTGTGAACGCCCTCGTTGTCCTGGTGGCCTTCTTTATGTTCGGCGGACGCGAACTCATTGCCCGTACCCGGGCCGGCTCGGCTAACCGTGGCCGTAACTCCGGCGATTACCCGGTCTCGGGCGGGAACCGCACCGACGGCGGCGGAACGCTGACGCTGAACCGGACCGAGACCAAGGCGAAGGCTGCACCGCGTCCGAAACTGGAACCGATGCAGATGCTGGTCATTGTCTCCATCTTCGTGCTCGTGGGCGGGTTCTTTACCCTCAACCAGCTCGACGTTGACGTCAACCTTGGCGTGGTTGCGCTGACCATCGCCGTCATCCTCTCCCTGGTCAATCCGGATGTGGGACGCAAAGCCATCACGCGCATCGACTGGAGCACCACACTGCTGCTTGGCGGCATCATCACCTACGTCGCCGTCCTGACCCGCCTCGGCGCCATCGACCAGCTCGGGGAGGCAGCCCGCTCGGTAAGCCAGCCGCTGCTCGCAGCGTTTGTCATTTGCGTTATTGCAGCCCTGGTCTCGGCCTTCGCTTCCACGATCGGCATCATCGGTGCATTGATTCCGCTTGCGGTGCCGCTGCTGGTTCCCGGCGGCGGACTGGAGATGACTGGTTTCATCTACGCACTGGCTATCTCGGCGTCGCTGGTGGACTGCGCCCCGTTTGGAACGACCGGTGCGACCATTGTTGCCTCGACCGTGGAGGAACACCGCGCCACGGTTAACAAGCACCTCACCATCTGGGGGCTGGCAATGGTCATCATTGGCCCTGTCATCACGCTCGCAGTGCTCGTGGTTCCGTTCCTCTGGGCCTAGGCCTGACACTTCCCTGCAAGGGCGGACGCTGCCATCAGCAGTGTCCGCCCTTGCGGTGTTTCCGAGGCAGTATTCCACAGGGGCGGGGGCTGGCTTCTCCTGCACAGCCGTGACGCCGGGCTGCTCTGTCCACATTCCGGTCCCATCCCGAGCCGGCACCTGATCCGCCGGTCCAGACTCGGGTCATGAAAGCCAAAGACGTATTGGGCAGGACGGGCGAGGAGCTGGCGGCGGATCACCTCACCGCTGCCGGCTACGCCATCATCGAGCGGAACTGGCGGTGCCGGCAGGGTGAAATCGACCTCGTTGCGAGGGACGGAGCGACGCTGGTGGTAGTGGAGGTCAAAACCCGGTCCTCCCTGGACTTCGGGCACCCGTTTGAAGCAGTCAGCTCCGCTAAGCTGACCCGGCTGTACCTGCTGGCCGCCGCCTGGGCCAGGGCGCACCCGGCTGCCGCCCACGACTGGCGGGTGGACGCCGTCTCCGTGCTGCTGCCGGGATCCTTCGCGTCATCCGGCAGCCCTGACCCCGTGATCGAGCATCTCAAGGGGATCGGCTGATGGGGCTCGGACGCACGTACGGGATTGGCCTGACCGGCCTGGAGGGCCGCATCGTCGAGGTCGAGGCCGATATCGGCCAAAACCTTCCCGCCTTCATCCTGCTGGGACTTCCTGATGCGTCCTTGAACGAGTCCCGTGACCGCGTGAAGTCTGCGGCGAAAAACTCCGGCCTGCCGCTGAGCCGGCGGAAGATCACAGTGAACCTTATGCCGGCGGATGTCCACAAGCGCGGCTCCGGCTTCGACCTGGCGATCGTAATGGCGGCGTTGGCTGCTGCAGGCGACATCCGCAGCACCGGGAAGACCGTTTTTCTTGCTGAGCTGGGATTGGACGGGAGGCTGCGTCCGCTGCACGGTGTCCTACCCTCGGTCATGGCAGCGGTCGACGCCGGTTTCCAGGACATCGTCGTGGCGGAGGCCAATGCAGCCGAAGCGGCGCTGGTTCCTGCTGCCCGGGTCAGTGGCTTCATCTCGCTGGCGGCTGTTGCCGAGGCGTTCGGGGCCGGCCATGAGCATCTGGTCTTCCCGCCGGCTATCCCGCCTGACAGGCAGGCCCGGGGGCTGGGAGAGGAAGGGGAAGGGGCTCCGCGGGCGCAGCTTCCTGACCTCGCGGACATTGCGGGTCAGTCCGAAGCCCGGTTCGCACTGGAGGTTGCCGCGGCGGGCGCACACCACCTGTTGATGACCGGCCCTCCCGGAGCCGGAAAGACCATGCTGGCGGAACGCCTGCCAGGCCTGCTGCCGGATCTGGGGGATACAGCTGCCATGGAGGTCACCGCCATTCATTCCCTGAATTGGCGGGGTGGGCCCTGCACCGGATTGATTCGCCGCCCGCCGTTTGAGAGTCCGCACCACACTGCGACAGCGGCGGCAGTCATCGGGGGAGGGGCAGGCATCCCAAGGCCGGGAGCCGCTTCCCGCGCCCATCGCGGCGTCCTGTTCCTGGACGAAGCACCCGAATATGAGGCACGGGTACTGGATGCCCTGCGCCAGCCGCTGGAGAGCGGCACCCTGGTGTTGCACCGCGCCGCCGGCACGGCCGTTTACCCCGCACGCTTCCAGCTGGTCCTCGCAGCCAACCCCTGTCCATGCGGCCTGGCCAGTGGAAAGGGTATCGACTGTACCTGCAGCGCGCAGCAGCGGCGGCGCTACTTCGGCAGGCTCTCTGGTCCGCTGCTGGACCGGGTAGACCTGCAGCTGGAAATCCGCCGCGTTTCACTGCCGGAGTTCGCCGCGGCAGGGAAGGCGGAGGGAACGGCCGACGTCGCCCGGCGGGTTACCCAGGCGAGGCAGCGTCAGCGGAAACGCCTGGCCCCCTGGGGATGCGAGACCAACGCGGAAGTCCCTGGACGGGTGCTGCGCGGTGCCTTGAAGCCGGAGGCGAACGCCACCAGGGCCCTGGACCGCGCCATGGACCGGCAGTTCCTTACCGCCCGGGGTTATGACCGCGTCCTGCGGGTAGCCTGGTCAATCGCTGATCTGGCGGAGCATAACGCGCCTGACGCGGATGACATCGGGCAGGCACTGGGTTTCCGGCAGCAGGCGGTGGCGGCATGAACCGGCCCTCTCAGGAAGTGCTGGCAGCGAGGGCGGCCCTGTCCCGGCTGGTTGAGCCCTCCGATGCTGTGGGCCAGGCCCTGGTTGCGGCCGTCGGTCCGGAACGAGCCGCCGGGATAGCAGCGGGCCGGGAACCTGCTCGTGCAGCAGCCCGCCGCGGTGTCGCATCACTGCTGGAGGACAATGGCTTCCGCGGCAGCGGCCAGGCGTTGACCGAGGCCCTGGAACGCTGGCGGCCCCGGGCCGCCAGCCTCGCACCAGAGCGGGACCTGGCCACAGTTTCCCGGTTCCGCGGAACGATGCTCGTTCCGGAGGACGACCTGTGGCCGCAGGCACTCCACGAACTGGGGCTGGGCATGCCGTTCTGCCTGTGGACCCGCGGGAATGCCGCTATCCCGCCTGCCGGGAAATGCGTCGCCGTGGTTGGTTCCCGGGATGCGACGGCGTACGGGCTCGCCGTCACCGGAGAATTGTCGGCCGGGCTGGTCCTGCGCGGACGGACGGTCGTCTCCGGCGGAGCCTACGGAATCGATGCCCAGGCGCACCGGTCGGCGCTCGCAGCAGCCGGCACCAACGGGCCGGACGCAGGTGAGCCCGTACGCACCCCCACAATCGCCGTGCTGGCCGGCGGCATCGACCGCTTTTACCCGGCGGGGAACGAGGACCTGCTTCGAGCAGTAGCGGACCGGGGCCTGATCCTCAGCGAAGTACCGCCAGGCTCAGCGCCCACCCGGTGGAGGTTCCTGCAGCGCAACCGGCTCATCGCTACCCTCAGCGCCGCGACCATCGTAGTGGAAGCACGCTGGCGCTCGGGAGCGCTGAACACCGCCCACCACGCCGCCGGACTGGGCCGGGGCGTCGGCGCGGTGCCGGGCCCGGTCCACTCAGCCAACTCGGCAGGCTGCCACCGGCTGCTTCGGGACGGAAGCGCGGTCTGCGTGAGTGACGCCGCTGAGGTGCTGGAGCTTGCTGATCCCTTCGGCGCGGGCCTGGCAGAGAACAGCTCGGGGAATGTACTTCCGGGACAGAACCAGCCCGTACGTGCGGACCACGATGACTTGGCGGTTGAGGACATCCTGCTGCTCGATGCGCTGCCGCTGCGGAGCGGGTCACCGGTGGAGAAGCTGGCGATGGTCGCAGGCCTGGGCATCCCGGCCGTGCGGGCAGGGCTGGCACGACTGGAACTTGAGGGCTTGGCCCGGTGCTCGGGTTCCGGGCTATGGCGGCGGGCCGGACGGTGAGGAAACGGGCAACAAGATCACCGGAACATCCGATTTCTCCAACAACAAAAGGACTAACATCATGCGTTTTCACAAGGTCATCGCCTCACCCCTGGGAATCCTCACCCTGGTCGCAGAGGACTCCGTCCTCGTTTCTGTGGAATCATCAGCGCCCGACCCGGCGGCACCGGTCGCTGCGCGATACGGTCTGGCCGCGGAGAGCGGTTTCGAAACGGCGGAACGGCAGCTCGAGGAGTACTTTGACGGGCGGCGGTGCTGCTTCGGCCTTTCTGTCGCACAATCCGGAACGCCGTTCCAGCAGCAGGTGTGGACCGCCGTCAGGGCCATCCCGTACGGCCAGACGCGCAGTTACAAGCAGCTGGCCCTGGAACTTGGCGACGCAGCTAAGGCACGCAGCGTCGGTGCTGCGCTGTCCCGCAACGCACTGAACATTGTGGTGCCGACCCACAGGGTAGTCGGCACCCGCGGTGCCCTCACGGGATACTCCGGCGGGGTGGATGCCAAACGTTCCCTCCTGGAGCTGGAAGCGGCTCCCGGGAACGAGGCGCTTCGCCAGCAGTGTTCCGGGGCCGGTGTGCCTGCTTGAAGCCGGCCGGGAAAGCGGGGAAAGTGGGACAGTGAGCCACACCAGCAGGAATACCGCAGAGACCGGGGGACCAGGACACGGCTCCGGAGGCCCGTCCGGGAAAGCCGCCGTCCCGGAAACTGGCGCGGCTAACGGGACCGCGGGCAACACGACGGACCGGCGCAGGCCGCCCGGGGGCAGGCCGGTTGAATTCAGCCAGGCACTTGAGGCCTTCTGCAGCTACCTTTCTTCCGAACGCGGACGCTCGGAACACACCGTCCGTGCCTACGAGGGAGACATCGCGGGACTGGTGGACTACGCTGCCGGACTCGGACTCACTGCGCTGGCCGAAATCGATCTATACGTCCTCCGCGGATGGCTGGGAACACTCAACGAGGCAGGACTTGCGCGGGCGACCCTGGCCCGCCGGGCGGCGACAGCACGGTCCTTCACCGGCTGGGCGCTGCGGGAGGAACGGATCTCCGTGGATCCGGCGCTTCGCCTGAAGGCCCCGAAACGGACCAAGACACTCCCCGGTGTGCTCCGCCCTGCCCAGCTTGAGGCCTTGTTCGAGACGCTCGCTGCGGCCGCCGCAGATGGGGGAGCGCTGCCCCTCCGTGACAGGGCGCTGGTGGAAGTGCTTTACGCCACCGGCATCCGTGTCGGGGAGCTCGCCGGGCTGGACGTTGACGACCTGGACCAGGACCGGCGCACCCTGAAAGTCCTCGGCAAGGGCAACAAGGAACGCACCGTGCCCTACGGGCTCCCGGCTGCCCTTGCATTGGACGACTGGCTCCGCCGGGGGAGGCCCGCGCTCGCCAAACCGGAGAGCGGGCCAGCGCTCTTCCTGGGCCAACGGGGACGGCGGATCGACCAGCGCCAGGTTCGTGCCGTCACCTCCGCGCTGTTCGAATCCCTCGGGGACACCTCGGCCAGCGGACCCCATGCCCTGCGGCACAGTGCCGCCACGCATCTCCTGGACGGCGGTGCCGACCTGCGCAGCGTGCAGGAGATCCTGGGGCACAGCAGCCTCGCCACAACGCAGCTCTACACCCATGTCTCCGTGGACCGGCTCCGCAAGAGCTACCAGCAGGCGCACCCCCGTGCCTGACCTTTCACTTACAACCAAGTAGTTTCATTGGCGTAATTGCGTAACATACGGCACAATGATGCTAGGTCTCACACCTAGCAGTCCCGCGATGCCGTAGGACTGCGACAGTTTCAGGGCACACAGGCAGATTTTCGTCCCGCTATGCAGGTCGTTGGGGAAGACGCACCTACAGCTACGGAGGATGGAATGACTGTTGTGATGGCGCACGGCGTATTGTTCGTGCACTCAGCCCCTTCTGCGTTGTGCCCTCATATCGAGTGGGCCATCGGATCCGTCGTTGAGAAGCGCACGGATTTCAAGTGGATCCCGCAGCCTGCCGCGCCCGGAATGGTCCGCGCCGAACTTGCCTGGTCGGGCCCGCAGGGCACCGGTTCCCTCCTCGCCTCCGCACTGCGGGGCTGGGCGCACCTCCGCTACGAGGTCACCGAAGAACCCAGCGCAGGCGCTGACGGCAGCCGCTGGTCCCACACTCCGGAACTCGGGATCTTCCACGCCACCACGGATGTGCACGGGAACATCATGGTGACCGAAGACCGCATCCGCTACGCCTACGAAAACGGCGCAGGCGACCCCGCCGCGGTCTACCACGAACTTTCCCTCGCCCTGGGCGAGGCCTGGGATGACGAGCTGGAGCCTTTCCGCCACGCTGCCGACGGCGCTCCTGTCCGCTGGCTGCATCAGGTCGGCTGACCTTCGCCCACCCCCCCCGCGGCCTATCACGAAAGACCGTCTGAAGGAGACGCTCCGGGAAGACGCGTACGTCATCCGGAACCGGTCGACATAACATTTCTGAAGTGACTTGCCACAACGGAAACCATTTATTAGTGTTTCCATTATGGAAAGTGAACATAAACGACCGACGCGCGCCGAGGCGACCAGCGCGCTGAGCGCATTGGGAGCCGACCGGGATCGGCTTGCGGAGAGCATCCGGGTTCCCTGGCCGCTCCTGGCCGGCTTTGGGGCAGCGGCTGCATTGTGGGTCGGAGCGGCCGCCTCGGCATCGCCCGGCCAGGGCTACGACCCGCCGGCATCCGGTGCCCTGCCGCTGGTCATGGTCCTGGTTCTCCTTTACCTAGTACGGCGGGAAACGGGTGTCCGGTTCCGGAGCATGGGGGTCCGCGCAGCGTTGGCCGTGGCCGGAATCGCTGCCATCTGCCTGGCGCTGTTCAGTACGTCCCTTGGATTGGTGTCTTTCGGTCTGCACTGGGGAGTCCTCTTCACCAGCGCCGCCGCGTTTGCCCTCACAACGTGGCTGGCTGCTGTGGCCTACCGGTCCGCGGCCGTAAAGCTGCGCCGTGGATGAGCCGCGCTTCGACGAGGTCATCCACGCACCGCTGCGCCTGCGGATCTGCGGGCTCCTCCACCCCGTCGACCGGCTCGACTTTGGAGTACTGCGGACCGCCTTGGGCGTCTCGGACGCCACACTGTCCAAGCATGTGAAAACCCTGGCGGAGTCCGGTTATGTCCGCACCGACAAGGCAGCAAAGGCGGACCGTGGAGACGCCCGCCGGGTTATGTGGCTATCACTCTCCCGGACGGGCCGGGCAGCCTTTGAAGCACACGTGCGGGCACTTCAGCAGATCGCCGGCACAGCCGCAAAGTAGACAACCCCAGCAGCTGCCCTCAGCAGCCTGCCGAAAACCCGCTGCTCCTCGGCGCACCTCCTCCGCTTAAAGCCGAAGGCCGGGACCCCATCAGGGTCCCGGCCTTCGGCTTATGCAGTGGGCCTTTAGTGGTTCCGCAGGGCGACGACGGCGTTGTGCCCGCCGAAGCCAAAGGAGTTGTTCAGCACCACAATGTCACCGGACGGCAGGTTGCGGGCCGAGGTGACGACGTCGAGCGGGATCTCCGGATCCTGGTTGTCCAGGTTGATCGTGGCCGGAGCCTGCCGGGTGTAGACGGCCATCGCCGTCATTACCGCTTCGACGGCGCCGGAAGCGCCGAGGAGGTGGCCGGTCTGGGACTTCGTCGCGGAGACGGCCACATTGTCCACATGGGCGCCAAGGGCGCTCTTCAGGGCGGTGTACTCGGGCTTGTCTCCCACCGGGGTCGACGTGGCGTGCGCGTTGACATGCACTACGTCTTCGGCGTGCGCGCGGGCATCAAAGAGGGCGGCCTTCAGGGCGCGGGTGGCTCCGAGACCCTCGGGATCGGGTGCGGTGATGTGGTAGGCATCCGCAGTGACCGCTGTTCCGGCCAGCTCCGCGTAGATCCGGGCGCCGCGGGCCAGGGCATGTTCCTCCGCCTCAAGCACCAGGGCACCGGCGCCTTCGCCCATCACGAAGCCGTCGCGGTCCTTGTCGTACGGACGCGAGGCACGCTCGGGATCGTCATTGCGCTTGGAAAGGGCCTGCATCGAGGCAAAGGAGGCCAGCGGCATGGGATGGATGGCTGCTTCCGCGCCGCCGCAGACCACGACGTCGGCCTTGCCCGAGCGGATCAGCTCGAGGCCCTGATGCAGGGACTCCGTCCCAGAGGCGCAGGCAGACACCGGTGTATGGGCGCCGGCGCGGGCACCGAGGTCAAGGCTGACGGCTGCGGCGGGGCCGTTCGGCATCAGCATGGGAACCGTCATCGGCAGTACCCGCCGGGGGCCCTTTTCGCGCAGGGTGTCCCACGCGTCGAGCAGGGTCCAGACGCCGCCGATGCCGGTGGCGAAGGAGACGGCCAGCCGGTCGTGGTCAATGTCCGACTCTTCCAGCCCGGAGTCGGCCCACGCTTCGCGGGAGGCGACGACGGCGAACTGGGTGGAGGGGTCCATCCGCTTGGCTTCGACCCGGGAGAGGACCTCAGAGGCAGGCGTGGACACGCGCGCCGCAAAAGTAACCGGAAGACTGTACTTCTCGACCCAGTCGTCTTCCAGGGTGCGGGCACCGGAGACGCCCTTCAGTGCGTTCTTCCACATGGTCGGAACATCTCCGCCGATCGGCGTTGTTGCGCCGAGGCCGGTTATGACTACTTTGCGGGCCATGATTCACTCTCTCGGAAAAATTGGTGGTTCGCCCGGGGGCGATGCGAGGTGCTGCAAAGGGCGGCCGCTGCACCGGCAGCGGCCACCCTCCACGGGCTACGCCTGGGCGTTGGAGATGAAGTCCACCGCGTCGCCAACGGTCTTGAGGTTCTTGACCTCTTCGTCGGGGATACGCACACCGAACTTCTCTTCGGCGTTGACCACGATGGTCATCATCGAGATCGAGTCGATATCCAGGTCATCCGTGAAGGACTTGTCGAGCTCAACGGCCTCGGGGGCCAGGCCGGTTTCCTCGTTCACGATCTCGGCGAGACCGGCCAGGATTTCTTCGTTGCTAGCCATGGGGGCTCCTTCTTTCTGTGGTACCGGTGCTGGACCGGTCTGGGTTTTCCAACCGCCTCAGGCGGTGTGGCTTGGAAACTAGGGGAGGACGACTACCTGCGCGCCGAAGACGAGCCCGGCGCCGAAGCCGATCTGCAGTGAGAGTTTTCCGCTCAGCTCGGGGTTTTCGGTGAGCAGGCGGTGTGTGGCCAGCGGGATGGACGCCGCGGAGGTGTTGCCGGCGTCGGCAATGTCCCGGGCGATGACCACGGACTCGGGCAGCTTCAGCTGCTTGGCCATTTCATCAATAATGCGCATGTTCGCCTGATGCGGGACGAACGCGGAGATATCCTCGGCGCTGACGCCGGCCGCGTCAAGGGCCTGCTGGGCGGCCTTCGCCATTTCCCAGACTGCCCAGCGGAAGACGGTCTGGCCGTCCTGTCGCAGCGTGGGCCAGAGCTTGGTCTCGCGTTCGGCGAGGACAGACGCGGGAAGCGTGCCGTCGTCTTCCGCGGCCAGGGAGAGCTCCCGCACCTCCAGCATCGAGTGGGTCATGCCGATGGCGCCGGACTTGCTGCCATCCGAACCCCAGACGGACGGACCGATGCCGGGCGTGTCCGAGGGGCCCACAACGACGGCGCCTGCGCCGTCGCCGAGCAGGAAGGAAATGGTGCGTTCGGTGTTGTCGATGAAGTCCGACAGCTTCTCCACGCCGATGACCAGGACGTACTCTGCGGTGCCGGAGCGGACGAGGGCGTCTGCCTGGGCGATCCCGTAGCAGTAGCCGGCACAGGCGGCGGAAACGTCGTAGGCCGGAGCTGGAGTGGCGCCGAGCCGGTCAGCGATCTGCGTGGCTGCGGAAGGCGTGGCGTAGGGATGGGTCACAGTGGAGACGATGACGGCACCCAGGGCGGACCCGTCGATCCCCGCCTTTTCCAGCGCTTCGCGTCCAGCCATCTCGGCCATGTCCACCACGGACGTGCCCTTATCAGCGCGGTGGCGGGTGATGATGCCCGTGCGCTGGCGGATCCACTCGTCCGAGGAGTCAATCCACTGGCAGACGTCGTCGTTGCTGACGATCACGTCGGGCCGGAAAGCTCCGATCCCGTGGATGCGGCTGAACTCGTGAACCGGTGACTGCTTCAGGGTAGGCGTGCTCACGCATTTCCTTCTTGTGTCGTAACTGCTGCGGCGCCGGAATGCTCTGCCACGAAGGCCCGGGCTGCTGGGAGGTCTTCAGGAGATTTCAGGGCCAGCGACGGGACGCCGCGCATGCCCCGTTTGGCCAGACCGGTCAGGGTGCCAGCCGGCGGAAGCTCCAGTATGCCGGTGACTCCCATCGCTGTCATGGTTTCCATGCACAGGTCCCAGCGCACAGGACGGGATACCTGGGCGATCAGGCTGTCCAGGTTGGACCCGCCGCTGACTACCGCGGCGCCGTCGTAATTGGAGAGAAGTGTGGGCCGCGGTTCGGCGGGGGAGAGCGTGGGGCGCAGGGCCTCCAGAACGCTGGCCGCCGGTGCCATGTGAGAGGTGTGGAAGGCCCCGGCAACCTTCAGCGGAATGACGCGGGCCTTGGCGGGCGGATTGGCGGCCAGTGCCTGAAGCTGTTCCAGCGTGCCTGCGGCTACAACCTGGCCGCCGCCGTTGGCGTTGGCCGCCGTGAGTCCGGCTTCCGCAAGTACGCGTGCGACGTCGTCCGGGTCGCCGCCCAGGACGGCGCTCATACCGGTGGGCTGTTCCGCTGCGGCCCGGGCCATGGCGTTGGCCCGTTCCCTGACAAAGAGAAGTGCATCATTCTCGGACAGCGCCCCGGCGACAGCGGCGGCGGTGATCTCGCCCACCGAATGCCCGGCGACGACGGTGGCAGCGGTCAGCGCCTCGGTGTCCAGGAGCAGCCGCGCGGCCATCAGGCCGGCAGCGACGATGAGCGGCTGGGCAACGGCAGTGTCCTTGATGGTTTCCTCATCGGACACGGTGCCGTGCGCCACGAGGTCAAGGCCCGCAACGTCGGAGAGGGTTTCAAGGTGCTCCCGAGCTCCGGGCAGTTCCAGCCACGGAGAAAGGAAGCCGGGCGTTTGTGACCCCTGGCCGGGGCAGACGATTGCTAGCACGTATCAAGCTTTCCAAAGTTGGCGGGAATTCCCGGGTGTTCAGGTGAACCAAGCTCACCGGAGGGCATTGTAGGAAGTCTACAAGTACGGCCGGTGCTGGCAAGTGTGGTTAGCTGCGGGGCACGGGCCGTTCCGGAGCCGCTTTCCCGGCAGGGGAAAGCCGTCCAACCACCAGGGCTGTCTGCAGGACGAACGCTTCCCGCGGCAGCATGGGGTCCCATCCGGTGATGTCGCAGACCCGCCTCAGCCGGTACCGGACGGTGTTGGCATGGACGAAGAGTTCGCGGGCAGTCGCCTCGAGGGAATGACCCAGCGAAAGATAGGCGGAGAGGGTCTCGGCCAGTCCGTTCGAGGCTGCCAGCAGCGGACGGTAGATGCTGCGCACCAAGGCCCGGCGTGCCGATTCGTCCCCGGACATCACGCGTTCGGGCCAGAGGTCATCGGCCGCCACCGGCCGCGGGGCGGCAGGCCAGGCGCGGGCCGCAGTGAGCCCGGCGAAGGCAGCCTGGGCAGAGGGCCCGGCTTCGACGAGGGATTCAGCAGGGGGTCCATAGACCACGGGGCCGGGGCCGAAAAGGTCGGCCAGCCGGGCGTAGGACCCGGATTTGTCCGAGAGCCCGCCCAGGACCAGGATCAGCCGGTCGCCCTGGATGCCGACCAGGATGTCTTCGGCAAGCCGTCCGGCGACGCGGCGCAGCTCATTGACGAACGTTGGGTTCGGGTCTGCAGGGGAACTTCCGACAATCACGGTGACCCCCGCCGTCGACGTCCAGCCCACCGCCGCGATACGGGACCGCAGGGCGTCCGAGCTTTCACCGCGCAGGATCGCATCCACCACGAGGGCCTCGAGCCGGGTGTCCCAGGCGCCACGGGTTTCCGCGGCCCGGGCATAAACGTCTGCTGCCGCGAAGGCGACCTCGCGGGAGTAGCGCAGCACGGCTTCGCGCAGTGGTCCCTGCACTGAACCGGCGGCAAGCTCCGGCACCCTGTCCTCAACGACTTGAACGACCACGCGGATCAGGGCAAGGGCCTTCTGCAGGCTGATCGCCCGGGTCAGTTCGGTTGGTGCAGTGCCGAACACGTCACTGAGTACCCAGGCCGGCGACGCCGGACGCTCGTACCAGTTGACGAAGGAGGCAATGCCCTTCTGTGCCACCATGCCCAGGGCGGAGCGTTCGTCCGGACGAAGTCCCCGGTACCAGGGCAGCGACACATCGAGCTGCTGCAGGGTGGCAGTGGAAAGCTTGCCGATGTTCGCTTTGAGGCGCTCCAGGATCAACGGATCGGCGCCGCCCTCTTCGGGCGCAGTCGAGGCAGTGCGGATGGAGCGGGTGACTGGCATGTCTTGAGCTTACGACTTCCGGGAAACAACCTCCATTTTGTGTGAAGGCTACAACTTGCGGCGCTCCAGCGTGGGCCTCAGGCATCACCGCCGGGATTGCCGCTGGTGCCCTTCGTGACATCGAGCAGGTGGTACTTGTCGATGGCCTGTTTGGGCGCTTCGCCGTCCACCTCGCCGCGCCGGGCCAGCATCTCCAGGGCGCGGACCACCATCGAGTGGCTGTCGATCTTGAAGAAGCGGCGCGCTGCGGCACGGGTGTCGGCGAAACCGAAACCATCCGCCCCGAGGGCCGCGAACTCGTTCGGCAGGAACTGCCGGATCTGGTCCGGAACGGCCTTCATATAGTCGGTGGACGCCACGATAGGCCCGGTGGCACCGGACATCTGCTGCGTCACGAACGGCACCCTGGGCTCGGCATCCGGATGCAGGAACGCTTCTTCCTCGGCAGCCAGGCCGTCGCGGCGCAGTTCGTTCCAGGAGGTGACCGACCAGACGTCCGCGGAAACACCCCAGTCATCGGCGAGCAGCTGCTGCGCTTCCAGCGCCCAGGGAACCGCGATGCCGGAGGCGAGCAGCTGTGCGCGTGGTCCGTCGACGACTGCGGGGGCGAGCAGGTAGATGCCCCGGAGCACGCCGTCGACGTCGAGTTCCTCCGGCGCCTTGGGCTGCAGGATCGGCTCGTTGTAGACCATGAGGTTGTAAATCAGGTTCGGATCCTTGGAATCCGGGCCGTACATCTCGTCCAGGCCGTGGCGGACGATGTGCCCGATCTCGTAGCCGTAGGCCGGGTCGTAGGTCTTCACCGCGGGGTTGGTGGAGGCCAGGACCGGGGAATGCCCGTCGGCGTGCTGCAGGCCTTCACCGGTGAGGGTAGTCCGCCCGGCCGTTGCCGAAATCAGGAAGCCGCGCGCCATCTGGTCAGCAGCTGCCCAGATAAAATCACCGGTGCGCTGGAAACCGAACATCGAGTAGAACACGTACACCGGGATCAGCGGCACGCCTTGGGTGGCATACGCCGTCCCCGCTGCCGTGAATGCGGCGATCGAGCCGGCCTCGTTGATGCCCACGTGCACAATCTGGCCCTGCGGGGACTCTTTGTAGGCCAGCATCAGGTCCCGGTCTACGGAGAGATAGTTCTGGCCCTGCGGGTTGTAGATCTTCGCGGTCGGAAAAAACGAGTCCATGCCGAAGGTCCGGGCCTCATCCGGGATCACCGGGACGACCCGCATTCCGAATTCCTTGTCCCGCATCAGGTCTTTCAGCAGCCGGACGAAGGCCATGGTGGTCGCTGCCAGCTGCTTGCCCGAGCCGCGGTTGGCGACCTCGTAGGACTTTTCCCCGGGCAGGTGGATCGGTTTGAAGTCCACACGGCGCTCGGGCAGGAAGCCTCCCAGCGCCCGCCGGCGGTCCAGCATGTACCGGATTTCCGGCGACTGGGGTCCGGGGTTGAAGTAGGGCGGGCGGTAGGGGTCCGCCTCGAGCTGTGCATCGGTGATGGGGATGCGCAGGTAGTCCCGGAAGACCTTGAGGTCCTCCAACGTCATCTTCTTCATCTGGTGCGTGGCGTTGCGGGCCTCGAAGTGCGTGCCCAAGCCGTAGCCCTTGACCGTGTGGGCCAGGATCACGGTGGGTTTCCCCTTGAAGTCCATGGCGGCCTGGTACGCCGCGTAGACCTTCCGGTAGTCGTGGCCGCCGCGCTTGAGGTTCCAGATCTCGTCGTCGGACAGCCCCGCCACCATCGCCTTGGTCTGCGGACTCTTGCCGAAGAAATGGTCCCGGACAAAGCCGCCGGACTCCGCCTTGTACGTTTGGTAGTCGCCGTCGAGCGTGGAGTTCATGATCTCGACCAGCGCGCCGTCGTCGTCCTTCTTCAACAGCGGATCCCACTCGCGGCCCCAGACCACCTTGATGACGTTCCAGCCGGCACCGCGGAAGAAAGCCTCCAGCTCCTGCATGATCTTCCCGTTGCCGCGCACCGGCCCGTCCAGACGCTGCAGGTTGCAGTTGACCACGAAGGTCAGGTTGTCCAGCTTGTCGTTGGCGGCCACGTGCAGCAGGCCGCGCGATTCCGGCTCGTCCATTTCGCCGTCGCCCAGGAACGCCCAGACATGCTGGTCGGAGGTGTCCTTCATGCCGCGGTTGTCCATGTACCGGTTCAGCTGGGCCTGGTAAATCGCATTCATTGGCCCGATGCCCATGGAGACAGTGGGGAACTCCCAGAACCTGGGCATGGACCGCGGATGCGGGTAGGAGGAGAGCGCATGCCCCTCGCGGGACTTCTCCTGCCGGAATCCGTCCATGTCCTCTTCGGAGAGGCGGCCTTCAAGGAAGGCCCGGGCATACATGCCCGGTGCCGCGTGGCCCTGGAAATAGATCTGGTCGCCGCGGCCGGGGTGGTCCTTGCCACGGAAGAAGTGGTTCATGCCCACCTCATACAGCGTCGCTGCACCGGCGAACGTGGAGATGTGGCCGCCGACGCCGACCCCGGGCCGCTGGGCCCGGTGCACCATCACGGCCGCGTTCCAGCGCATCCAGGCCCGGAAGCGGCGTTCGATCTCCTCGTCGCCGGGGAATTCGGGTTCCTGGTCCACCGGGATGGTGTTGACGTAGTCGGTGGTGGTCACCATCGGCACACCGACCGAATGTGCGCCGGCCCGCTGGAGCAGGGAACGCATGATGAACTGCGCCCGCTCGGTGCCTTCGGTCCGGACCAGGTCGTCGAGGGACTCGATCCATTCGGCGGTTTCTTCCGGGTCACTGTCCGGCAGCTGGCCGGTGAGCCCGCTGAGGATGTCCGTTCTGTCTTCTGCGGCCACGAAACTCTCCTATGCACAGATTGTGTCTGGACATTGGTCCTGCGCTGGGTGTCTGGTGCCCGGTCCCTGTCCGCCGGACGGGTTGGTAGGATGGGCGGCGGCCGGCCGTGCCGGCTGCCCGTGCCTGTGCTTGGTCCTGTAGTTCACTGTAGACCGGCGCGGAACCCTTGCGTAGCCTTCCCGGCGAACCTCGCCTTCGGCGCGGGCGCACGCGGCTAGCGCGTCATCAGCGCCCTCGCTCCCGGTCCGTACATCGGCCCCGGGCCCTTGAAGCTTGCCGCTAAAAGGTGTTCCCTTGTGTCAGGGAAAGGGCAGTTCGCGCGAAGATGTGATTCCCTTGTAAACATGCAGTCAACCAGGAGGAGTGAAGTGAGCGAGGCCGATGCCGTCACGGAGAGCAACGTGGCGGAAAGAATGGGTTTCAAAGACGGCGACCTGATTCAGGAATTCGGCTACGACGACGACGTCGACTTTGACCTCAGGGAGGACCTTGAGGATCTTGTCGGCGGTGAGCTCCTCACAGAGGACGACCACGATGTGGTCGACGGCGTCATTCTGTGGTGGCGTTCCGATGACGGAGATCTGGTCGATGCGCTGGTCGATTCGCTGACCACGCTCGATGACGGAGGAGTCGTCTGGGTCCTGACCCCTAAGTCCGGCCGGAACGGTTACGTTCCGCCGGCGGATATCGAAGAGGCAGCACCGACTGCCGGGCTCCATGTGACTACCTCTCCCGGCGTCTGCCAGGACTGGGCAGCCACACGCCTGGTGAGCCGCAGGAAGAAATAGCCAGCTTTGGCTCTCGTTCCTGCCGGGGGCCCCGGAATCGGGGACCCGGCTCCGGGCTTTGAACTTCCCAACCAGTTCGGGGAGCCGGTAAGCCTGGATGGGCTTGCCGGCCGCTCCGTTGTGCTGGTCTTTTACCCCTTCGCGTTTTCGCGGGTCTGCTCCGGTGAGCTGGCCAGCCTCGCGGAACTCCAACCCGAGTTCGACGCCGCCGGTGCAACCCTGCTTGCCGTTTCCTGTGATACGAAGTACTCGCTGCGCGCCTGGGCGGCCGAACAGGGGTGGGCATTTGACCTGCTCGCCGATTTCTGGCCGCACGGAGAGGTCGCCAGACGCTATGGCGTCTTCGACGGCGTCCGCGGGCTGGCCACACGATCCAGCTTCTTCATTGGTCCGGATAGGACCGTGCACAGGATCCTCCGCTCGGGGATCAACGACCCAAGAGACCCGCGGGAGTACGTCAGGGCACTCAGGGACCTGCCCGCTGCGGAGAGGCGCTGACATGGCTGATTCCCCGACGCCCCGGCCCGCTTCGGGGGCCGGACTTACCGGGTTCGTGACCCGTGAGGCTGCCGAGGCGGCCGCCGAACCAACGGAAGCTGAACGCAGGGAACTGGATGCCGCCGTCGAGCTGCTTTCGGGGCGGCGGATGGCGCTGCTGACCGGGGCCGGCCTCAGCACGGACTCAGGCATCCCGGATTACCGCGGCCCCGACGCACCACCGCGGAATCCGATGACTTACCAGCAGTTCGTCGGTGATCCCGTGCTGCGCCAGCGGTATTGGGCACGTAACCACGTCGGCTGGCATCATCTGCGGCACGCCGTACCCAATGCCGGCCACGAAGCCGTGGTGCATTTGGAGGAGCGCGGCCTGCTGACCGGGGTCATCACGCAGAACGTGGACCGGCTCCACAGCGATGCCGGCAGTGTCAGGGTTATCGACCTGCATGGCCGGTATGACCGTGTGCTCTGCCTCTCCTGTGGTTCCGTGTACACCCGGGAAGGGATTGCCCGGCTGCTGGAGCGCCTGAACCCCGGCTACCTGGAACGCGTGGAGGGGGAAATCGCTCCGGACGCGGACGCTGAGGTCGCTGATACCGGGGACTTCGTCGTCGCGGACTGCCCGGTCTGCGAAGGGATGCTGAAG
Source organism: Arthrobacter sp. (assembly GCF_031988865.1). Taxonomy (NCBI): domain Bacteria; kingdom Bacillati; phylum Actinomycetota; class Actinomycetes; order Micrococcales; family Micrococcaceae; genus Arthrobacter; species Arthrobacter sp. Next base: position 13,578 of record NZ_DALZXY010000012.1, on the reverse strand, counting down.
CCAGACTTCGTGTATTTCGGCGAGAATGTTCCCAATGAGCGTGTCCGCCTGGCCTACGCGGCAGTGGACGACGCCGATGCGCTGCTGGTTGCCGGATCTTCACTGACCGTCATGAGCGGGCTGCGGTTTGTCCGGCATGCGGCCAAGGAGGGCAAGCCGGTCGTGATCATCAACCGCGGCCAGACCCGCGGAGACGCACTCGCTGACCTTTTGGTCAATATGGGTGTCGGCACCGCACTTCAATACCTTGCCCGGACCCTGCCGGATGCCGGTCCCGGCCCGCGGAATCACGCGGGCCGTCATTCGGATTAGGTGATCGGCGGGCAGGTCCGGTAATGTAATTCCTCGTGATGCGGCGCTGGCCGGGTTTTCCCAGCTGGCATAACGGGTCACGTCGGGTCTTTAGCTCAGCTGGTAGAGCGCCACGTTTACACCGTGGATGTCATCGGTTCGATCCCGGTAGGACCCACCGGCTAAACCCGCCTTCAGGAAACACTGCAGGCGGGTTTTTTCGTACCCGGGCCTGCCCCGCCAGGGTGCAACTCTGATTCAGAGCGGCCGGACAGACAGCACACACCCAAATCAAAGCCTGCCGCGGTACGAAGGAACAGGTGCCTCCCGCACCGCTGTGCTTCCGGCACCTGAAGGAAAAACACCTTGCGCACTGCTTTCCTCAAGCCATTCCTGGCCTTCCTGCTTACGGCAGGCCTGCTGGTAGCGGCCGCCACCGGATGTGCCGGTGAACCGGATGCGCGGACCGTGACGGTGCCCGGTAGCCAGGCGACGCCGTCGGCCAGCGCCGAACCCGAACTGGGACTCCGAGCTGAGCTGGACAGCTATGCCGCCGAGACCGGCATTAGCTTCTCCGTCGCGATCTATGAATACGATTCGGGGCGCGCCTGGTCCTACAACCCGGAGCGGCGCTACCTGGAAGCCAGCCTCGTCAAGGTGCCGATCCTGCTCACCCTGCTGCGCCAGGCCACCGAGGAGGAGAGGGAACTCACCGAGGACGAGCAGCTGCTGGCGGACTGGATGATCTCCCAGAGCGACAACGTTGCCACTGACGAGCTTTATGCCTCCGTGGGCGGAGCAGAGGAGCTGCAGAAGACGTACGGCCTCCTCGGCGTCGGTGAAACGGAAGCCACGGATGTCTGGGGCGCGAACGAGACGAACGTCGAGGACCAGCTGCGGATCGCCACGGCGGTGGCCCTCGGAGTGGAATGGATCAGGCCTGACCTGAAGGACTACGCGGTGAGCCTCCTGGAAAACGTGGCGCCGGAGCAGGCCTGGGGGATTACCACGGGCATCCTGGACCCCGCCGCCGAGGTGGGGCTGAAGAACGGCTGGCTGCAGGATGACCTCCTGGACTGGAACGTTGGAAGCTCCGGGTTCGTCCTTGGAGGGACCGCGGACTACAGCATCGTTGTGCTGACCTCCGGCACGGCGACCCTGGACGAAGGTATTTCCATCCTCGAAGGCGCGGCCGCGATCGTGAACCGCTGGGAACTCGGCGACCCCGAATAGGTGAGGTGCGGTGGGTGGCGTCCTGATTCCGGGGCCGTTCGCTGGTCCGGGCGCTGCTTTTAACCGGACGCTCCCATCATCCCCGCCGCTACTATCATCCCGCCGCTATTGGCCGGGGCCGGCAGCCCAGCGCTGGTAGGCGGCAATGAGCGGCTTGGCCGAAAGCCCATGTGCGAAAACGCTCAGGCCCACTGTGACGACCACCGTTGTCAGGAGCGTGGTTGCGGCCGGGGGGCCCCGTTCATAGGCCAGCAGGGCGAATACGACGGAAGCCAGTCCGCGGGGGCCAAACCAGCCCATAAACGCCCGGGTCTGCCATCTGGTGCCGCTGCCGATCATCGCGGCGGCGACTGGCAGCATCCGCACGACCGTCAGGCTCAGCACAGCGTAGGCAAGAACCTGCCACGTAATGTGTGGGAGCGCGGTGAGGACCGCGGCAGCACCGAAAACCATCCAAGTCGCCGCGGCCAGGGTGCTCCCTACCTCGCCGGTGAAGTAACTCGTGTCAACGTTAGCGGCACCCTTGACCAGGCGATACGCCAATCCCGCCACGAACGCCGCGAGGAAGGCGCTGCCGCCAAGCGAAACCGCCGCCGCATAAGCGCCCACGGCTACTGCCAGCGTTCCAGGCTGGCGCCACTCCGGTTGGAACCACTCTCGGCTGGAAGCTACCCGCAGCACATATCCGCCTGCTCCTCCCATCACGACCCCGGCCAGCAGCCCCCAGCCGATCTGCTCCGCGATGGCAGCAACGACAGCCGACCGAACACCTCCCTCCAGCGTGGACATCGAGATGTCGAGGGATACCAGGAAGAAGGGCACCGCGATTCCGTCGTTCAGCCCGCTTTCCACATTGAGCGCTTGGCGCACCTTTCCGGGCACTGCGGGGTCCTCGACAACCCGGTGACCGAGCGCGGCGTCAGTTGCGCAGAGCATTGCGGAGAGGAGGAAAGCACTGGAGAGGGGGAGCCCGGGAAAGAGCACCAGCCCGGCACCGAAGCCGAGGAGGAGGGTCAGCGGGAGCCCAATCGTTAGCAGCCGCCCCGGCCATCCGATGCTTCGGCGCAGCAAGCCAAGGTCAACCCGGGCAGCGTCGGTAAAGAGGAGGAAGACCAGGGCCAGCTCGGCTACCCCTAGGACGGCGTCGTTTTCCAGGCTTAGCCCGTGCGAGCCATCGAATGCCACGCCGAGGATAACTCCGGCCAGCAGGAAAGCCATGGCGGACGTCACACCGCGCCGGCTCAGCGGTCCCGAAAAGGCGCTGACCACTATCAACACCACGGCTGCGAGCAGTAGCGCGATCATCTGTTCCTTCCCGTCCGGGTTCAACCTACGAGAAAGGGCCCACGACCGTCGAGAGTCCAGCGCCGTCGAGAGCGTGCCCAGTCGAGAGTGCAGCCCGGCGCAGACGGACCAGCCAGGAAAATGGCGGACAGGAATCGGTCCTACGGACGCTAATGCGGCTGGACCCATCCCGTTAGGGGTGGGGAACCGATATTCTTTGGATGTCGGTTGCCGTGCAGGGACTGACCGCGGAATTCACGCAGGGCCCGGTGGCGCAGCAAGCCGTCATAGAGAGGTCGCCGATCATGGGCGGGACCAAAGTCAAGCACCCGAGCGTCATAGAACGAGTGGCAGCCGGAAAGCAGTGCCGGGAGGCAACACCGGTCTCCGCCCACAAAGGTTGGGTTCCCGCTCCCGACCGCCCGGACCCAGTTGCGCTGATCGAAGAACAGAACCTCACCCGGGAGGCAGACCTCGTTCCGGTGCGTCATGGGCGGATGCTGGCTTCTCCGTTTACGTTCTACCGCGGTGCCGCCAAGGTCATGGCCGCCGACCTCAAAAACACTCCCCGGGCCGGTCTGACCACCCAGCTCTGCGGTGACGCACATTTGTCCAACTTCGGGGTGTTCGCCTCGCCGGAGCGGATTCTGCTGTTCGATCTCAACGACTTCGACGAGACACTTCCTGGACCGTTCGAGTACGACGTGATGCGGATGTCCGCGAGTTTCACGATTGCGGCCAGGAACAACGCCTTCACCGATAAGGAGGCGCATGAGGTGACCCTTGCCTCGGTTCGGGCTTACCGCGAAGCAATGCGCCAGTTCGCGCAAATGGGCACCATGGACATCTGGTACGCACGCCTGGCGGAGCAGGATCTTCTGTCAGCGATTCAGCTGGCCGTGGACACCAGCAAGGGCAAGGGGCAGAAAAAGGCGGCGAAGCAAGCCGAAAAGACCGCCGAAAATACCGCCAGGAAGGCACGCTCCCGGGACAGCCTGCAGGCGCTTTCCAAACTGGCCGAGCGGGTGGACGGGAAATACCGGATTGTCAGCCAGCCGCCGATCGTTATTCCTGTCCGGGAGCTCGCTGGTTCGCTCGGTTTGTCCGCAGACGAGCTGCGCAACGCAGCCCGTGAACAGCTGCGGTCCTATCGGGCTACGTTGCAGGAGGACAGGCGCCACCTCCTCGAGCGCTTCGAAATCGTCGACGTCGCACGCAAAGTGGTGGGGGTCGGAAGTGTTGGCACCCGGGCCTTCATCGCGTTGCTGCAAGGCCGCGATTCAGAGGATCCACTGTTTCTGCAGGTCAAGGAAGCGACCCGGTCAGTCCTTGAGGACCATCTGCCTAAAAGTAAGTACCGTCAGCCGGGTGAGCGTGTCGTGCAGGGACAGCGGATGATGCAGGCCGCAAGCGACATTTTCCTGGGCTGGACCAAAGGAGTACAGGAAAACCGGTACCTGTACTGGCGCCAGCTGAGGGATATGAAGGGCTCAGTCGTCGTCGAAGCCATGAAACCCCTTGGTATGGAGTTTTACGCCCGCACCTGTGGCTGGACTCTGGCGCGGGCCCATGCCAGATCGGGTGATCCGATTGCGATCGCCGCGTATCTTGGCAAGAGCGGGAAGTTCGATGATTCAATCACAGACTTCTGCGAACGGTACGCAGATCAAAACGAACGGGATTACCAGGCCTTCGCGAAGGCGGTGCATGCTGGACGCCTGCCGGTAATCGAAGGGCTCTAGCTCCCGAACCATCACCGTATCGGGCCCCTGTGACCAGCGGACGTGTCGGGCGTCGCATCCCCCTGTGTGGCGTGGGTAGCCTCCGGGCGAATAGGCTGGAGCCTGAAGACGGCGCGTTCGGTGCGCCGACACCGTGCTGCGGCAAGCGGCACCTGAAGAATCCTTGGAGTGAACTTTGAGCGCACAGATAGGTGTGACCGGCCTAGCCGTCATGGGGGCGAACCTCGCCCGCAACCTGGCCCGCAACGGCTACACGGTGGCCCTGCATAACCGGTCGGTGGAGAAAACGGATGCCCTCCTCTCCGCCCACGGCGACGAAGGCGACTTCGTCCGTACCGAGACGTTGCAGGAGCTCGTCGATTCGCTGGAGAAGCCGCGCCGTGTGCTGATCATGGTGAAGGCCGGAGCGCCTGTCGACTCGGTTATCGACCAGCTCGTCCCGCTCCTGGAGGCCGGTGACATCGTCATTGACGCCGGTAACTCGCACTACGAGGACACCCGCCGGCGCGAAGCGTCCCTGGCCGAAAAGAACCTCCACTTCGTTGGCGTCGGAGTTTCCGGCGGCGAGGAAGGCGCACTGCTGGGGCCCTCAATCATGCCCGGCGGATCACGCGAGTCCTACGACTCCCTGGGCCCGATGCTGGAGAAGATCTCCGCTAAATACAACGGCGAAGCATGCTGCACCTGGGTGGGCACCGACGGCGCCGGCCACTTCGTGAAGATGGTCCACAACGGCATCGAATATGCCGACATGCAGGTGATCGGCGAGGCCTACGACCTGCTGCGTTCCGCCGCAGGAATCGAACCGGCCGAGCAGGCAGAGATCTTCACCGAATGGAACAAGGGCCAGCTGAGCTCCTTCCTGATCGAAATCACCGCTGAAGTCCTGGCCCACACGGATTCGGCGACCGGCAAGCCGTTTGTCGACGTCGTCGTAGACTCTGCGGGGCAGAAGGGCACCGGCCGCTGGACCGTCGTCTCCGGCCTTGACCTGGGCTCCCCGGTCTCGGCGATTGCCGAATCGGTCTTCGCCCGCGCTCTCTCCTCCCAGCGTGGCCAGCGGGAGCTGGCACAGGGCATCCTGGCCGGCGAGGAGAACGCCGTCGAACTGCCGGAAACCTTCGTGGAGGACGTACGGCAGGCGCTCTACGCCTCCAAGCTGGTCAGCTACGCTCAGGGCCTGGACATGCTCACCGGTGCTGCCAAGGAGTACGGCTGGGACCTGAAGCTGGACGAGATTGCCTCGCTCTGGCGGGCAGGCTGCATCATTCGGGCGGAACTGCTGGACGACATCATGAAGGCCTACGCCGGAGGCCAGGCTCCCGCCAACCTCCTCCTGGCTCCCGCGTTCGCCGAGTCCATTGCAGCGGCCGTTCCGGCCTGGCGCCGCGTTGTCTCCGTTGCCGTGCAGCTGGGCATTCCGGTACCGGTCTTCTCCTCGTCGCTGGCCTACTATGACGGACTGCGCCGTAAGCGCCTTCCGGCCGCCCTGACCCAGGGCCTGCGCGACCTCTTCGGAGCGCACACCTACAACCGGGTCGACGCCGAGGGCACCTTCCACACGCTGTGGAGCGGTGACCACTCAGAGGTCGAAGCCGTGGATACCCACTAGGTAGCCCGGACAAAAACGCCAAAGGCCGGCCGCTCCCTTTCGGGGCGGCCGGCCTTTGGCGTTTGTACGGACTCGTTGCCGCGCTAGATGTAGATAGCCGGATCGATGTACTCAGCTGGGTCGACGGCCGGCTGAGTCATCTTTGCATCGCGGTGCCGCCAGGTGGCCGGGATGCCGGTGATGATCGAGTCCGCCGGGGCGTCCTTCACTACGACGGCGTTGGCACCCACGGCACTGTTGGCACCGATGGTGACCGGCCCCAGGACCTTGGCACCCGCGCCGACGGTGACCCCGTCACAGATCGTCGGGTGCCGCTTGACCTTCGCCAGGGAGCGTCCGCCCAAGGTGACACCGTGATAGAGCATCACGTCGTTGCCGATTTCCGCCGTCTCGCCAATGACCACGCCCATGCCGTGGTCAATGAAGAACCGCCGGCCAATGGTCGCCCCCGGATGGATCTCGATGCCGGTGACGAACCGGGTGAACTGTGACAGTGCCCGCGCCGGGAAGAGCAGGGAGGGGTTGGCCCACATCTTGTGGGTCAGCCGGTGCATCCAGATCGCATGCAGGCCGGAATAGACAACAATGTTTTCAAGCGAACCCCGTGCTGCCGGGTCATGGGACGCGGCAGCACTGAGGTCTTCACGCAGTCGTGACAGGAGGCTCACGTGGGACTTTCTGCTTGGGATTTCCGCCCGGAGGCGGGCTGGCTAGCCGCGGATGTCGTCGTACAGAACCGTGGAGATATAGCGTTCTCCGAAGTCGCAGACCACAGCCACGATCAGCTTACCGGCGTTTTCCGGTCGCTTGGCCAGCTCGAGTGCCGCCCAGACTATCGCACCCGAGGAAATGCCGCCCAGGATGCCTTCCTGCGTTCCCAGCGCCCGGGCAGTCGCCACCGAGTCCTCGATGGAAGCATCAAAGACCTCGTCGTAGATTCCGGTGTCCAGGATCTCGGGAATGAAGTTAGCGCCGATGCCCTGGATCTTGTGCGGTCCGGGGGAGCCGCCGTTCAGGATCGCCGAGTCCTTCGGTTCGACTGCGACAATCTGGACCCCGGGCTTGCGCTTCTTCAGCACCTGGCCCACACCGGTGATGGTGCCGCCCGTGCCGACGCCGGAGACGAAGATGTCTACCTTCCCATCCGTGTCCTCCCAGATTTCCTCCGCGGTGGTGGTGCGGTGGATTTCCACATTGGCCTCGTTGGCGAACTGCTGGGCCCAGATGGAGTTATCGGTGGCGGCCACGATCTCCTTGGCCTTGTCCACTGCGCCCCGCATGCCGTCGGCACCCGGGGTGAGCACGATCTCCGCGCCAAAGGCACGCAGCATCACCCGGCGTTCCGTGGACATGGTCTCGGGCATGGTGAGGATGACCTTGTAGCCGCGGGCTGCGCCGACCATGGCCAGGGCAATGCCGGTATTGCCGGAGGTGCCCTCCACGATGGTGCCGCCCGGGCGGAGTGCGCCGGCTTTTTCGGCGGCGTCAACTATGGCTACGCCGATGCGGTCCTTGACGGAGTTGGCGGGGTTGTAGAACTCAAGCTTGACCGCAACGTCACCGGGGAGTCCTTCGGCGAGACGGTTCAGGCGGACCAAGGGGGTCCCGCCCACCAGCTGGGTTACATCATCGTAGATTCGTGCCATGTGAATTTTCCTCTGTTCGTAAATCCTGGGAACCGGTAGCGGAATGTAGTTTCTTCAAGCGTATCGCCACGCATCATCAGGATTCGTTGTCAAGCCATTCGGCGTAATATTTCCTGGCCTTGGCCAGCTTCGGGTTGATGATTATCTGGCAATATCCCTGCTCGGGGTGCTTGGCGTAAAAGTTCTGGTGGGTTTCCTCGGCCCGGTGAAATGTCGGGAGCCGTGTGATTTCGGTGACAATCGGGTCACTCCAAAGTGCCTGTGCCCGCTGGCGCGCCTTTTCCATTTCCTCCCGCTCCTCTTCCGTCCGGTAGAACATCGACGAGCGGTACTGGGTGCCGACGTCGTATCCCTGGCGGTTCAAGGTTGTGGGGTCGTGGGAAATGAAGAACATGTCGAGGATGACCTCGGTGGGAATAATGTCCTCATCGAAAGTCACAGCCACGACTTCGGCGTGTCCGGTCAAGCCGGAACAAACCCTCTCAAAGTCAGGATGCGCGGTGAACCCGCCGGTGTAGCCCGAAACCACGCTCTGCACGCCGCGGGTCTTCTGGTAAATAGCATCGAGGCACCAGAAGCAGCCTCCGCCTAGAACATACGTCTTCATGCCTTTATATAAGAGGCGGGGACCGCCAAAGATTCCCGCGGAGCGGAACGGGATAAACCAACCACCTGCGCCGCGGGCCTGCGGCGTCGATGCGAGGCCGGCCGGCGGGCCGGGGTGCGCAGCCCGGGTGACACTGGCCACCAGGGCAATTCCGGAGCCTGTTTCATCTGCCTACAAGCAGTGCCGGTGGGGTAGAACTAATACCTATGGAAACCCCACGCAACGGCGAGCACGACGGCGGCAGCGAACCGCTGGCGGAAAGCCCGGCCAACCCGGAAATCTCGAACAGCCACGACGCCCAGGCAATCCGCTCCAGCGAAGCCCCGACGCCAACCGACGCAGCTGGGGAATCACCGGAGGCCGGCCCCGGCAGCATGCCGGAGAATGACGGCCTGGCGCTGCCGACCGTAGGTGACGTCCTGGTGGCTGTGGAGGAGTTGTGGCCGGAGTCCCTGGCAGAGGACTGGGATGCCGTGGGCATGGTTCTCGGGCGGCCCTCCGCTGTGGTCCAGCGGATCCTCTTCGCTGTCGATCCCACTCATGAGGTCATCGACGAAGCCCTGGACTGGGGTGCTGACCTCCTGGTGACCCACCACCCCCTGCTGCTGAAACCCGTCCATTCCGTGGCCGGCACGGGATTCAAAGGGGATGCGGTGCATCGCCTGATAGAAGGCGGCTGCGCGCTGGTGACAGCGCATACCAACGGTGACAGCGCGGTCGGCGGGGTATCGGATGTGCTGGCCGATGCCTTCGGCCTCCAGGACACTGTTCCGCTGGCTCCCGCCGCCAACGGACTGCCCGAAGAGGGCATCGGCCGGGTGGGTAACCTTCCTGACGTGATGTCGCTCGGAGATTTCGCCGAGCTGGTCTTCAGCATCATGCCGGCCGTCGCCGGGGGAGTCCGGGTTGCCGGCGATCCCCAGGGACTGGTCCGCCGGATAGCCGTCTGCGGGGGAGCCGGGGACGGCATGTTCGACGCCGTCCGCGCCGAACACGCAGATGTCTACGTAACCGCTGACCTGCGCCATCACCCCGCTTCCGAGGCCAGGGAAGCCGCCGTGAACGGGCGCCCGTATCTGATTGACGTTTCACATTTTGGCAGCGAATGGCTGTGGCTCACCCCCGCCGCCGCCGCCTTGGAAAACGTCCTGGCGGACCAGGGCTTCGGTGTCGAGACCAGGGTCAGCACCTGCAACACCGACCCGTGGGACTTTGTCCTGACGCCCGGCTGAGAAACCGGGCCGCAGGTGACATAGGCTAGGAGAGCCGCACCAGCCAGGCAAGCGGATTAAGTGGAGGTATTTGGTGGCAAAAGCATCACCGGCGGAGCAGTTGAGGCTGCTGGACCTGCAGGCATTGGACAGCAGGATGAAGCAGCTGGACACCCGTGCCCGCTCAGTACGTGAGAACCCGGACCTTGCCGCGCTCGCCGCGAAGGCTGCCGCCGCCCGGACCGCACTGGGTGCTGCAGCCACGGAAAGCGCGGACATCGAGCGTCAGCTTACCCGTGCCGAGGCTGATGTGGCGTCCGTGACGGCACGGCTGGAACGGGACCAGAAGCACCTCGACAGCGGTTCGGGCGGGTCGAAGGAACTGACCGCCCTGCAGAGTGAAATCGAGTCGCTGAGCCGCCGCCGGTCGGATCTTGAAGACACCGAGCTCGAAATCATGGAGCGCCTCGAGGCCGTCAAGGGCGTCGAGGCGGAGCGACGCGCCGAAGCGGGCGCAGCCGAAGCCGAGCTTGCCGAGCTCGAAGCGAAGCGGGACGCAGAGTTGGCCGACATCGGAGCTGAGCGCGCTGAGACCCAGCGCCAGCGCACCGAACTTGCGGGACGGTTCGCCCCCGATCTGCTCGCCGTCTACGAACGGACCCTTTCCCGGCACGGAATCGGCGCGGCGCGTCTTTTCCATGGAACGTCGGAAGGCTCCGGAATGCAGCTCAGCCCTGGCGACCTCGCCGACATCCGCAAGGCAGCAGACGACGACGTGGTGTTCTGTCCGGATTCGGGCTGCATCCTGGTCCGTTCCGCTGAGTGGGGCAGCTGATCCGTGACCTTGTTTGACCCATCGGACACCCCCGTCCATCCCGCGCCGGCCCGGCGCACACTGGTGGTCGAGGCCGACGGCGGCTCCCGGGGCAACCCCGGGCATGCCGGCTACGGAGCGCTGGTACGGGATCCCGAAACCGGGGAGATCCTGGTGGAGAAGGCCCAGTACCTGGGTATCGTCTCCAACAACGTCGCCGAGTACTCCGGGCTCATTGCTGCCCTGGAACTGGCGCATGGAATCGATCCGGACGCCTGGATCCTGGCCAAAATGGACTCGAAGCTCGTTGTGGAGCAGATGAGCGGGCGCTGGAAAATCAAGCACGAGGACATGCGGCGGCTCGCGGCCCAGGCCCGTTCCGTCGTTGACCCCCACCGGGTCAAGTACCAGTGGATCCCGCGGGAGATCAACAAGGACGCTGACCGGCTCTCGAACGAAGCCATGGACGCCGGCATCGCCGGCGTTCCGTGGAAGCCACGGGAGCTGAAGGGGAAGGCTGTCGCCGCGTCCGGCGGCCGTGCACCTGCTTCATCTGCTGGGGGCACCGGTGAGCAGGATGACGCCGAAGAGATCCCCGCTGAGCGGAATGCCGCAACCGGCCGTATCCACCACATCGAGATCTGGGTGCGGGACTTCCCGCAGGCTGAAGCCAGCCTGGGCTGGCTGCTGGAACGCCTCGGGTTTACCCGCCGGGATTCCTGGTCCACAGGTGCCAGCTGGCAGGGGGCCAACGGCTACGTTGTCCTCGAAGCCGGGCCGGAAGTGCTGCCCGAAGGGCACGAACGCCGAAGGCCCGGGATAAATCACCTGGCGTTTGGTGCGGGGTCACCCGCCGACGTCGACCTGCTCGCCCGGCGCGCATCCAGCCACGGCTGGTCGCTGCTCTTCGGTGACAGGCATCCGCGGGCTGGGGGAGCGGACCACTATGCCGCCTACCTGGAGAACGCGGACGGCTTCGAAGTTGAACTGGTCGCTGACCGTCCCTAACGCTGCTGCTGGTGGTCTTCGGGCAGGATGAGGTTCAGCTGGTACGGCTTGCGGCCCGCTGCGGGTACGAGTTCCGCTTCCCACTTTTCTGCCGCAGCGCTGCGCAGCTGCTCGAGCGTTGCCGGTGCTGCCCCGCCGCGCGTGAGCAGGTGCCTGGCCAGTTCGCCCCGGGTGTGCTTGGCGAAGTGGGAGACGACTTTGCGCTGGCCGCCCCGGATCTGGAAGACGTTGACCGCCGCCGTCATCCCCGGATCGGGCCGCCAGGCAGCGGCGTAGGTGCTTGAACGGCAATCCACGACCAAGCGGCCGGCAGCGTATTCGTCCAGCGGCTCCGTTAGCGCGGCTTTCCAGAAGGCAGCCAGCCGGCCGATGCCTGGCAGGTTCGTGCCCATGGACAGCCGGTAGGCAGGGATTGGATCGGCAAACCCGATGGCGCCCCACAGTGCGGACGCGACCACAACGGCGTCGTCCGCTGCCGCACGCTGGCGGGCAGTAAGTGAGTCGTAGCCGAGCGCGTCGTAGAGGACACCCGAATAGACCTGGTGGGCCGGAGCGCAGGGCTCGGCATCAAGGATGGTGTTCCTTGCCACCTCGGCGGCAAGTGAAGCGCCTATTCCCAGGATTGCCTGGGCGTCCGGAGATGCGCTGGTTTCCATTAGGGAGGAGAGGACCAGCTTTCGGGCATCGGCCAGCTCGGGAAAGCGAAGGAGGGAGGGGTCCAGGACCGGGCCGGCGTCGGGCCGTGTTTTGCCCTCTGAGGGCGGCAGCAGGATCAGCACTGATTAATCCTACGTTCCGCGGGCGGGTACGATTGACCCGGGACGGGTTGGCCAGGCAATCGCGTTGGGACGGCTTCGGCCGGACCCAGCGAGGAAAGTCCGGGCTCCGCAGGGCAGGGTGGTGGGTAACGCCCACTCGGGGAAACCCGCAGGCTAGTGCCACAGAGAAGAGACCGCCCGCGTTTGTGCGCGGGTAAGGGTGAAACGGTGGTGTAAGAGACCACCAGTGTCCCGGGTGACCGGGACAGCTAGGTAAACCCCACTCGGAGCAAGGCCATACAGGGTGCGTTTGAAGGCTGCCCGCCTGAGTATCCGGGTAGGCCGCTAGAGGGTATCGGCAACGGTGCCCGCAGATGGATGATTGCCACCTGCAGGCCGGTGACGGCCGGCAGGCACAAAACCCGGCTTATCGGCCAGCCCGTCCCACTTTCTTATAGCACCGGCTATCGAGTGCCGAGATTGCACAGTATGTATGGTTATCGGCGGTAGGGCGAATTTTATTTAGCCCTGCCGGGATGCGCGCACAACCAGCGTTGCCGGTTTCTGCACTATTTTGTGCGACTTTTCCACACTGGCACGCCGCGTCATGCTTTCGCATGAGGCTCGGCTATTCTGTGGCAATGGTCACCAACCCGGCACCGCGTAAACATCTGGTGCGGCGCAATGCTAATTTCCGCGCTCTATGGCTTTCTTCGACCATCGGAATCCTCGGCGGTTCGGTCACGGCCATCGCCCTTCCCATTATTGCCGCGGTAGAGCTTGGAGCCAGCGACTTCGCTGTGGCGGCCCTCTCCGGAATGGTGTTCCTGCCCTGGCTCCTTTTCGGCCTGCCGGTCGGCGTGATTGTGGACCGGCACCGGCGCCGGCCTATTATCCTCGCTTCGCTGGTTCTCCGGGTCCTCCTTTTAGCCACGCTTCCGGTTGCCTATTGGCTGGATGTGCTGACTACTGAGCAGCTGTTCATTGTCTCCTTCCTGACCGGTCTCACGGCCGTGTACTTCACCCTCGCCGAGGCAGCCCTCATCCCGCGGGCGGTCGAGCGCGAGGAACTGATCGAAGGCAATGGGCTGATGACCGGCTCGGGTGCCTCGGCCGACGCCGTGGGGCGGGGGCTGGGGGGATGGTTGACCCACGCGATCGGCGCGTCGAACTCACTGCTGGTGCAGGTGGCGGCCTCCATCGCATCCTTCGCGGCGATCCTGCGCCTGAAAGTCGACGAAGAAGTGCCCGCCGCTCCCGGCAGGCGGCGTATCTGGCGGGAAATGGGATCAGGCCTGCGCTACACCATGAGCACCTCGCCCCTGCGGGTACTGCTCCTGGTAGCCGCGCTGTGGAATCTGGGCGGCAACAT
>NZ_DALZXY010000011.1:50733-55712 GCF_031988865.1 Arthrobacter sp. | reverse complement strand
GGGGCGGCGCCCGTTCCGGGACCGGCAACCGGAACCGGGGCCGCGGCCGCGGCGGAGCGCCCGCCGGCGGCACCCTAACCCGTACACCCCGGGCTTCGCGCCCCCAGGTGATTGCCCAGCTGGACAAGCGGGGCCTCCTGCCGGCCATCACCTTCATTTTCTCGCGCAACGGCTGTGACGGCGCCGTCAGGCAGTGCGTCGACGCCGGCCTGACGCTGACGACCGAGTCTGAACGCGCAGTGATTGCGCGCATGGTGGACGAGGCCAGCCAGGACATTCCCGAGGACGATCTGGAGATCCTGGGTTTCTGGACCTGGCGCGAAGGCCTGGTCCGTGGTTTCGCCGCCCACCACGCCGGCATGCTGCCCACCTTCAAGGAAGTGGTGGAAAAGCTGTTTGCCGCGGGGCTGGTCCGCGCGGTGTTCGCCACCGAAACACTCGCCCTGGGCGTGAACATGCCTGCCCGCTCGGTGGTGCTTGAGAAGCTGGACAAGTTCAACGGCGAAGCCCACGTGGACGTCACGGCAGGGGAGTACACCCAGCTCACTGGACGCGCCGGCCGCCGCGGAATCGACGTCGAAGGCCACGCCGTGGTCCTGTGGCAGCCCGGCACCGATCCGGCTGCCGTAGCCGGTCTCGCCTCCCGGCGGACCTACCCGCTGAACTCGTCTTTCCGGCCGACCTACAACATGAGTATTAATCTGATTGCCCAGTTCGGCCGCAGCCGGGCCCGGGAAATCCTGGAGTCGTCCTTCGCGCAGTTCCAGGCTGACCGGTCGGTCGTGGGACTGGCGCGCCAGGTCCGCTCCCGCGAAGAGTCACTGGCCGGGTATGAAAAGGCCATGACTTGCCACCTCGGTGACTTCAGGGAGTACGCGGCCATGCGCCGGCAGCTCTCCGACTTGGAGCATGCTGCTTCCCGGACGAAGGCCCGCAGCGCACGCAGCGCCGCTGCGGAATCACTGGAGATGCTCCGGCCGGGCGACGTCATCAACGTCCCCGGCGGCCGCAGCCCTGGCTATGCGGTGGTGCTCAACAGCGACACGAACGGCCGCGAAACGCGCCCGGCCATCCTGATGGAGGATAAGCAGATCCGCCGCCTGCACGTGCAGGACCTGCACGGCGCCGTGGACGTGGTTTCACAGATCCGCATCCCCAAGTCATTCAATGTCCGCACCCCCAAGGACCGGCGCGACCTCGCATCCTCGCTGCGCAACGCCCTGCATGAACACCGCCCGCCGCGGCCGGCCGGTGGCCGGGGCGCCTCCCTGCACGCGGCCGGGACCGAAGCCCAGGAGAAAGCCATCACCGACCTGCGGCGGCGGATGCGGGCGCATCCCTGCCATGGCTGCAGCGACCGGGAGGATCACGCCCGGTGGGCTGAGCGCTGGTGGAAACTGCGGCGCGAAACCGACAACCTCAGCTCCCAGATCCGGGGGCGTACCAACACGATCGCCAAGACCTTCGACCGGGTAAGCGGTGTCCTGGAGCATTACGGCTATGTCGCCCCGGATGCGGACGGCGTCCCTTCCGTCACGCCCGCCGGGAACAAGCTGCGCCGGATCTACGGCGAGAAGGACCTGCTGGCGGCCCTCGGGCTCGAACACGGCGCGTTCGACGACGTCGACGCCGTGGAGCTGGCGTGCCTTGCCACGGCCCTGGTCTACCAGCCCAAGCGGGAGGAACGCGGGATCCGCCCGCGGATGCCGAGCGCCGTGCTCGACGGCGCCGTCGATATCCTGATCCGCCAGTGGTCCGAGCTGACGGACCTTGAGGAGGCGGAGAAGCTTCCCCTGACCGGTGAGCCTGAACTCGGACTCGTTTGGCCCATGTATAAGTGGGTCCGAGGCAAGCACCTCCAGGTGGCCCTCAACGGGACCGAACTCGCAGCCGGTGACTTTGTGCGCTGGTCCAAGCAGGTCATCGACCTCGTGGATCAGCTGGCGAAGGTTCCGGACATCCCTGATGCCCTCCGCCGGCGCTGCCGGGAAGCCATCGAGCTGATCCGGCGTGGCGTCGTCGCCTACTCCGCGGTCAGCGAATAACCACGCAGCCTCAAACGCTGCGCTAAACCGGTTCCACCCGCAAGGGCGGCTCCACAGTGCACGAAACGAAGAACAGGTGAGTCCTTGAACGCCACGGCCCCCACAGCCAGTCTGACCCTCTACCGCAACGGTTCCGCTTACAGTTCCGCTGATCCCTTCGCGACAGCCATGCTCGTTGACGGAGGAACCGTCGCCTGGGTCGGTTCGGAGCAGGCAGCAACCTCCATCCAGGACTCCAAGATGCGGGTTGTCGATCTCTCGGGTGCGCTGGTGGCCCCGGGGTTCGTCGACTCCCACGTCCACCTCACCGAAACCGGCCTCGCGGCATCATCGCTGGATCTCTCCGGCGTGCGTTCCCTCGCCGACCTGCTCGATGCCGTCGCTGCGGCCGCCCGGGAGACCGGGGGACTGGTCATCGGCCACGGCTGGGACGAGTCAGGCTGGCCCGAAGGCAGGGTACCCACCGCCGCGGAACTGGACGCTGCCTCCGGCCACCGCCGGGTCTATCTGGCACGCGCGGACGTGCACTGTGCGGTGGTCTCCGGAACGCTGGCCGCCGAACTGCGGCTGGCTGAGCGGGACGGCTGGGATAACGGGTTTGTCATCCGCGACGCCCACAACGCCGCCCGCTCCGCCTCCCGCAGCCTGAACCTTGCCGAGCGGGCACGGTACCAGCGTGCTGCCCTCGACCTCGCCGCCTCCCGCGGGATCGTTGCCGTCGCGGAAATGGCCGCGCCCCACATCGTCCCGCCGGAAGACCTGCGGCAGCTGCTTGGCCTCGAAGGCAGCCTGGGGGATGCTCCGGCCCCGCAGGTGCTCCCGTACTGGGGCCAACTGGTGGGCAGCGAGGCGGAGTTGGACGAGCTGAAGGAAACCTTCGGGGGACTGCTGCTTGGACTGGGCGGTGACCTGAATATCGACGGGTCCATTGGAGCACGGACCGCAGCGCTCCGCTCGCCCTATACCGATGCGCTGGATTCCTCTGGCAGCCTCTTTATCAGCGCGGAGCAAGCAGGCCGGCACCTGGAACTGGCCACGCGGGCCGGCCTGCAGGCAGGTTTCCACGTAATCGGTGACGCGGGGCTCGATGCAGCAATCGGTGCCTTGCGCTCTGCCTCCGTTGCCCTGGGGGAACCGGCCGTGCGCGCCCTCCACCACCGCCTTGAACACGTGGAGCTTACCGACGACGCCGCAATCGCCGACCTGGTGCGCTACGGCGTCACGGCCAGCATGCAGCCTGTCTTCGACGCCGTGTGGGGCGGAGACGACGGCATGTACTCCCAGCGGCTGGGTGCCCGCAGCGGCGGCATGAACCGCTTCGCATCGCTGCTGTCGGCCGGGGTGCCGGTCGTGTTCGGCTCCGATGCCCCCGTTACCGCCCTTGATCCTTGGCGCGCGGTTCAGGCCGCAGTGATGCATTCCAATCCCAACGAACGAGTCTCTGCCAGGGCCGCGTTCATTGCACACACGCGCGCCGGATGGCGCGCAGCGGGGACGGGCAACCCCATGCTGGGGCAGCTGGCGCCCGGCACACCGGCGTCGTTCGCCGTCTGGGAAGCCGACGAGCTGATGGTCCAGACCCCTGATGCCTCCGTAGCGTCCTGGAGCACGGATCCGCGCGCCGGAACACCGCTGCTGCCCGCCCTGGATACCGGGACACTTCCGCGGTGCCTGCAGACCGTGCATCAGGGCACCGAGCTCTACCGGGCACCGGATTTCAGTTAGGGACCCGAAAAATATTCTTCCAGGGCTTTTGCGGCAAATGTGCCTCTGACCTGCAGGGATACCATGCGCCCTAGTCAGCAGCGTGTTGACACTTTTCGCTCAGCACGTAGTCTAGGGGGACCGTAGCCCGTTCCGGCCAAAGCCGGTATTGGGCTGCCACGGCCCGAGCACGCGTGCGTGGGGGGTTGATGGGCCTTCCGCCCATTTGGTGCGGGGCCATCAGTTGCAACACATTGGGGTGGGTTCATCCGTCAGTAGAAAACAGGTCCGGATTCCCCGGGACTGGCCCGAAGACGGCGGAACCCGCCCCTCTGCATGTCCGGCCGTATGCCGACACCGGAGCCGGGCGTCACACGTGGTCACATATACTGGTAATTCTGCCGTCCAAGCAGAACCCTCCGGGCCGCGATCAGCGCGGCTCGTGTTCGTTGAAAGGCCCTTTGCGTGCGCGTCCTGACCATCATCCCCACTTATAACGAGATCGAGTCGCTGCCCAAGACCCTCCAGCGGCTACGGACTGCAGTCCCGGACTCCGATGTGCTGATTGCGGACGACAACAGCCCGGACGGCACCGGTGCCTATGCCGACGAGCAGGCGGCCCGCGATCCCCAGGTCCACGTGCTGCACCGCAAGGGCAAAGAGGGACTCGGGGCGGCCTACATCGCCGGATTCCGCTGGGGCCTGGAGAACGGCTACGACATCCTCGTGGAAATGGACGCTGACGGTTCGCATAAACCGGAACAGCTGCCGCTGCTGCTTGAGGCCTCGAAGGCCGGCGCAGACCTGGTTATCGGGTCCCGCTGGGTACCGGGCGGCTCCGTCGTCAACTGGCCGCTTCACCGCAAGCTGCTCTCCCGGGCGGGAAGTACTTACTCCCGGCTGATGCTCGGAATCCGCGTCCGCGACATCACCGCCGGGTACCGTGCCTTCCGCCGCACCACGCTGGAGAAGCTTGACCTCTCAGCCGTTGAATCCGTCGGTTACGGCTTCCAGGTCGATATGACCTTCCGCGTTGCACGGCTCGGCCTGACGATCAAGGAAGTTCCTATCACTTTCCTAGAGCGCGAGTTCGGTGCTTCGAAGATGAGCGGAAACATTGTCTTCGAGGCGATCAGCAACGTCACCAAGTGGGGCCTGACCGCCCGGTGGCAGAAGCTGACGGGCCGCGGCTAACACCCAGGACGGCAAAAAGGGCCGGCTGCCTACTAA
>NZ_DALZXY010000011.1:20971-50723 GCF_031988865.1 Arthrobacter sp. | reverse complement strand
CGGCCCTTTTTGCCGTTTTACTGGACCCCCGCTGCTGGCCCGGTGCAGGCCTCCTGTGGAGAAGCAGGGCTGGCAGCAGTTGGAAAGTGGTTAGAGCGCCCTGTTAGGAAGCGGCACGCTCACCGCGGCGTTCCCGCAGCTTGTCCAGGCGATCCTTGAGGATGACTTCGAGTTCTTCGATGCTGCGTCGCTCCAGCAGCATGTCCCAGTGGGTGCGTACAGGCTTATCGTTGCTCGTGTCCGGCTTCTCGCCATCCACCAGCAGTGCTTCCTTACCGGTCTTGGATACCCAGACCGGGGGAACTTCAGCTTCCGCGGCGAAGGTCACGAACACGCGTTCGCCGTCCTCGCAGCGGTATTCGACACGCTGCCGGGGAGCCGGCTCCACACCGGATTCCGTCTCCATGCTCTGCGCACCCAGACGCATACCCCGCAGGCTACGATCGCTCATTTTTTCTCCCTCAATCAGTTTCGAAGGACCATTGAAGGCCCATCTATAGTGCTCACTGCGCCGTCAGCACAGCCGCTAAAGCCTCTTGCCGCACAAAACCGGCACGGTTAGTACAACGCCACAGCCACAGATCCTGTTCCCGGGAGGGCAGATCAACCGCCCGCACCCCGGCAAACAGTCAATTATACCGGCACACGGCAGCGGGCTGTGACCGCGGCCTAAGTGCAGGCTCTCCGATGCCCCAGGTTCACCCGCCGCAGGACCGAAGGCTCCGGGCTAACCGTCACTCCCGGGTCATGCTGCAGCTGCAGCCTATCCGGCGGTTGAAGGGCCTTCCGGAGATTCGGCAGAGGAGGCGACCGCCGCTTCGTCAGGCGAGGCAACCGTTCCGGGCCTGGCATCCGGCAGGAAGTCGCCGAGCGCCGAACCTACCCCGCGCAGGGCTTCGCCAAGTTCGCTGGGAATGATCCAGACCTTGTTGGAACTGCCTTCTGCCAGCTTGGGCAGTGTCTGGAGGTACTGGTAGGCAAGGAGCTTCTGGTCCGGGTTGCCCTTATGGATCGCATCGAAGACCTTCTGAATGGCCTGCGACTCGCCGTCGGCCCGCAGGATCGCAGCCTTGGCGTCGCCTTCCGCAGCGAGGATCGCTGCCTGCCGGCGGCCTTCGGCGGTGAGGATCTGCGACTGCTTGGTGCCCTCGGCCGTAAGGATCGTGGCGCGGCGTTCGCGCTCGGCCCGCATCTGCTTCTCCATCGAATCCTGGATGGACAGGGGCGGCTCAATCGCCTTGAGCTCCACGCGGGAGACGCGGATACCCCAGCGTCCGGTGGCTTCGTCCAGGACGCCGCGCAGCTGGCCGTTAATCCGGTCACGCGAGGTGAGCGCCTCTTCGAGGTTGAGCCCGCCGACGACGTTGCGAAGGGTGGTGGTGGTGAGCTGCTCGACGGCGTGGATGTAGTTGGCGATCTCATAGGTCGCCGCCCGGGCATCGGTCACCTGGAAGTAGACCACCGTGTCGATGGACACCACGAGGCTATCCTCGGTGATGACCTGCTGCGGCGGGAAGGACACTACCTGCTCGCGCAGGTCAAGCAGGGGGAGCAGCCGGTCTACAAAGGGAATGAGGATGTTCAGGCCGGGGTTCAGCGTGCGCATGTACTTGCCGAGGCGTTCAACAACTCCGGCGCGCGCCTGGGGAATGATCCGGATAGATTTTGCGAGAACGACCAGGACAAAGATGATCAGTACCGCCAGGATAATCAGCAGTACGGCAGTTTGCATTTCCATATTCCCCCTTGAATTGCGGCCGGATCCTCTAAGGTCCCGCCGGGATATTTACCTCCGGCCGAAAGCCGGTGGCCTGGGTCCGTGAGGCAGTGCCCCATGGCCAGTTAGGTTTCAGCGTCCGGTCAGCCCGCCATCCTGGCCGAAGGGACCCGCGGCCCCGCCGGCGGGACGCAATGGTTCAACTGCTGTAGCTCCCTCAATCCTGATAACCGACACGGCCTCGCCGGCTGGCAGGAGCGAGCCGTCACCGGACCTCGCCGTCCACGTGTCCCCGCCGATTTTGACCGTACCGGTGCGTGAGCCCACGGGCTCCAGCGTCACAGCCGCTTCACCGATGAGCCTTTCGATGTTTGACCGTGTTTCCCTCGTGCCCGCCTTCAGGTGTTTGAGGGCCACAGGCCGGACCAGGATGATCATCAGGAGCGCCACGACGGAGAAAACGACAACTTGGAGGAACAACGGGGCGGACAGGATCGCCGCTAGCATCGCGGCCAAGGCCCCAACGGACAACATGGCGAAAAAGAGGTCCAAGGTCAGGGTTTCGATCGCTGCCAGCCCAAGGAAAAGCACCAGCCAGACAACCCAGCCATAAGCCACGAGCCATTCGTAAACTTCTTGCATCATGCTTCCCTCCGGCTCCGTCCGTCCCCGTGCCGGGAGGTACAGGCGGCCCGGCGGCGGGTGGAGGAGTGTATGCAGGCTTTTGGCTTATTCTGCCTGATCTTCGGCGCTTAACCTAGGTGGCCCGGGAACGGCGCGCCCTGACCGGCGCTGGTGTTATGCCTTGTCAGGCCCTGAAGCCTGAAAACGCTGCACCCCAAACGCCGCGCTGACCTTCAGCGGGAAGGAAACCGCGTCCAGCGAGGCCTCCAAGCGCTCCGGTTTGAGGTGATGGGCCGAGGGACCCATCAGGGCAGCGTTACGGACATCGGACCGGGAGAGTTCCATGGTGTATTCCACATGCCGTCCGATATCAAAGGTGAAGCCGCTGCCGAGGGAGTTCGCAACGCGCTCTTCCTTCTCAGAACCGATTTCAAGCAGCCCGCCCAGGGACCTGATTTCCCGCAGGTGCCCTGGCAGGGGAGTAACGACGATGAGGACCCCGCCGGTGCGCAGGACACGGCGGAACTCGGCCGGGTTGCGCGGGGCGAAAACATTCAGCACCGCATCTGCGGCGGCGTCTGCCAGCGGGAGCCGCCGCCAGACGTCCCAGACCAGGGCATATCCCTCCGGCAGGGCTTTCGCGGCCCGCCGCAGGGCGTATTTGGAGATATCCAGTGCCACAGTGGCTGAAGCTTTCAGGGCGTCTGCTGCTTCGGAAAGGTAGTAGCCGGTGCCTGCTCCCGCATCAACGATCACCGGGTGGTCTCCGGCCGCAGCGGCGAGCTCAGCGACACAGGCGGCCAGCGGCCCGTAGTGCCCGGCTGCGAGGAACTCGGCTCGTGCCTGCACCATGTCGGCGCTATCCGCCTGGAACTTGGTGCCCGCACCGGTCAGGAGGTTGAAGTAGCCCTGGCGTGCCGCGTCGAAACGGTGTCCGGCGGGGCATCGGAGCTGCCGCCGATCCGGCTCCGGCTTCAGGTCCTCCCGGCAGACGGGGCAGGCAAGCAAGGATCGGTTTCCGGAGGGCATATCCCAATCCTAGGCGGCGGTGTTCAACCGAACGGTGCCGGCGCACCCCGGTCCGGGCAACGGAGAGAGCTTGCTAAGCTCGGAATCGTGAAACCTAGTGACCTGGATCTCCTGAACGCCGTCTCCGACCCGACTATCCATCCCGACGGCGGCCGCGCCGTCGTCGCCGTCCAGCGGGCCGACTTTTCAGCCGATGCCTACGTGGGTCAGCTATGGAATGTCTACCTCGACGGCGGGGCACCGCACCGGATAACCCGCGGCTTCAACGATGCTGCTCCGTCCTTTTCCCCTGACGGGCAGACGCTGGCCTTCCTGCGTACCGTTCAGGGTGGCCGTCCGCAGCTCTTCGCCATGCCAGCAGGCGGCGGCGAACCGGTTCAGTTGACCGACCGCAGGCTGGGTGTGTCCTGGTTCCGGTTTTCCCCGGACTCGACGCGAATCGTGTTTTCCTCCCGCGAGCCGGAGCCCGGCCGCTATGGCACCGTCGACGGCGTTGTCCCCGGTGCGGAGGACCCACGGCTCATCACAACGTTCAATTACCGGGCCAACGGGGCAGGCTACACACGGGATAAATGGGTGCAGGCCTTCGTGCTGACTCTGCCCGGACTGGCCGATGAACCCTTCATCAAGCCGGAAGGGCGTGCCGCGGCCGGCGGTTCCGCAGCTCCCGGCGCCAACGGCCTCCCCGATGTACTGCAGCTGACGGACTACGACGCAGATGTCCTGAATCCGGTCTTCAGCGCCGACGGTTTGCGGGTGATCTTCACCGCGGCCCTGCACCCGGAATCCGATACTGACCTGGTCACGGACGCCTACGGAATCAGCTCTGACGGCACGGGGGAGCCGCAGCGCCTGAGCAACCTCGGCACGAGTTCACGGCTCTCCGTTTCCTGCCCTGTGCAGAGCAGCGACGGAGCGTGGCTCTACTATCTGGCCCAGGACCTCACAGAAACCGGGCTGGATTTCCTGGCCCGGAACACTGCACTCTATGCAGCTCCGGTTCAGGACCCCTCGAGTCCGGTCCAGCTGACCGATCCGGAAACCATCGACCTGGCCGGCGGGGGAATCATCCCGGATGGACAGGACAGTGTGCTGGTCTTCAACCTCAGCCGGGGCAGCGGCGAACTGCTGCGTGCGTCGGCCCGGGGCACCGTCAGCACGCTGGTCTCGGGGCCGCGGGTGGTCACCGGTGCCGCCGCCGCAGCTTCGGGCGCCGTCGTGGTGGTATTCACGGATGCAGACACGGCCGGTGACGTTGCGGCAATCGATCCCACGGCTCCGGAGAACCTGCGGCCGCTGACAGATTTTTCCGCTGAGTTGCGCAGCCGCACGGTGGTATCCGCCCTGCACGAGGAAACCCATCCTTCAGCAGACGGTTACCCGGTGCACGGCTGGGTGGTCCTACCCGAAGGGGAAGGCCCGCATCCGGTGCTCCTAAATATCCACGGCGGCCCGTTCTCCCAGTACGGTTGGGGGCTCTTCGACGAGGCGCAGGCCTACGCTGCGGCCGGTTACGCCGTAGTGATGTGCAATCCCCGTGGCTCTTCCGGCTACGGCCAGGCACACGGTCGTTCCATCAAGGAGGCCATGGGAACCCTGGACCTGCAGGATGTCCTGGGCTTCCTGGAAGGTGTTCTTGCCGCGCACGCGGACCTCGACGCTGAGCGCCTCGGAGTCATGGGCGGGTCCTACGGCGGCTACCTCACGGCGTGGGCAATCGCCCAGGACCACAGGTTCACGGCCGCCATCGTTGAGCGCGGATTCCTTGACCCGCTCTCCTTCGTGGGTTCCTCGGACATCGGCTGGTTCTTCTCCGAGGCGTACACCGGCGCCGACCCGGACCACGTCCTGACGCAGAGTCCATTCGCCCAGGTGCACAAGGTCCGGACCCCGGCCCTGGTCATCCATTCCGAGGAAGACCTGCGTTGCCCGGTTGAGCAGGCGCAGCGCTATTACACGGCACTGAAGCTGCGGAACGTCCCCACCGAACTGCTGCTGTTCCCGGGGGAGAACCATGAGCTGTCTCGGGCCGGTACCCCCTGGCACCGGCGCCAGCGGTTCGAACATATCCTGCGCTGGTGGGCACGCTGGCTGCCGTCCGCCGCGAACACGTCAGAGGAATCAGCGGCCGACGACGCCGAACGCGCCACGGTCGGCGCCTAGGGGCCGGCTGGCTAACGGCCAGCTGGCTAACGGCCGGCTGGCAATCGGGGCTGAAAGCCCGGTCGTGCGGGGTTAGAAACCCAGCACGCGCCGGGCTTCGCTGATTCCAGGCTCGGCCCAGCGGTGGTACTCGGAGTTGGCACACAGCGACCGCGTTAAGGCCTTGTCCACGTACACCACACCGTTAAGGTGGTCCGTCTCATGCTGGACGATCCTGGCCGACCAGCCGTGGAACTCGCGCCGGCAGGAAACGCCGGCTTCGTCGTCGTACTCCAGCCCGACTGAATGGTGACGGGCCACCACGCCCTGATAGCCCTCAAAGGAGAGGCAGCCTTCGTAGAAGGCCGCGGTGCGGTCATCCAGGGGCTCATAGCGCGGATTCACGATGGTGAAGAACGGCAGCGGGGCACGTTCCCGGAGGTCTGCGAACTCCGGGTCCGGCACATAACTGTCTTCCAGCACCGCAATCCGCAGCGGGATTCCAATCTGCGGTGCCGCCAGCCCCACGCCGGGGGCAGCATGCATAACGCGCCGCATCAAGGCCACAAGGGCAGCCAGCTCATCAGGCTGCAACTGTCCCTCGAATGGTGTGGCCGGGCGGCGGAGTGCGGGATGTCCCAGCTGGACGATGGGAACGAGTTCATGCTCCAGCATGGGCAGTACAAGGCCGCGGATGGCGGCAGTGGATTCGGCGGAGCCGGGTTCAAAGATCACCGCTCCATCCTAGTGGGCGCGGCGTTTCCTGCCGCCCCCCTTCAGCCCGGGGCGCCCCAGCCACGGCGCAATCGGAGCGCCTCGGCAGCGGCAGGGACAACCGCCGGGACGGGCTATAAATAAATCAGGCCTGAGGCATAGCTGCCTCAGGCCTGGTTTGCTGGCATTTGTGCCAGGGGAGTGCTGCTAGCCTTCGCAGTCCACGCAGTACTTCTCGCCGTTCTTTTCCCGCGCAACCTGCGAACGGTGGCGGACGAGGAAGCAGGACATGCAGGTGAATTCATCAGCCTGGGCAGGAACGACCTTGATCAGCAGTTCTTCACCCGAGAGGTCCGCACCCGGCAGGTCGAACCCGTCGATGGCGTCGGACTCTTCGACATCGATAACCGCCGTCATCGCTCCGCCGCGCTGCTGGGCTTTCAGGCCCTCCAGCGAGTCGGTGGGCTGGTCTTCTTCCTTGACGCGCGGGGCATCGTAATCGGTAGCCATTTGTAGTGCTTTTCTCCTGAATTTGTGGGGGGGTTCGAGCGTAGATCATATAGGTGAAGCTGCCGATCACACCAAACGGCGCTTCTATTGGTCTGAATAAGGCTTACCCCGTGATCAGCGGATGCGGCGGGCGCCTCCGGCAGGGAGGCGGACGAGTCACGGCGGTGGGATCCGCGGGGGTTTTCCAGCATCGGTATCTCAGTGCAGCTGCAGGTCAACGCCCGGTATAACGGTCAAGGGTGCGGAAATGTTCCCGCCGGGGAAGGACAGCGTTATGTAAAGCTGCAAAACATCTCCAACCTGCCGCGGGGGACATTATGTCAACTGAATTCGAGGCACCTTCGGGAGCGCGGCGAGAGCAAAAACACGTAAGGTCCTCACGCAGAATCCAGCTATCGCACCTGAATGACAGAACGACGCCGTCTCACGAGTCAACACTCGCAACTGCAGGGGATGTGCCGAAACAAGGCTCAAAACGTTAGAAAGTCGAACTGGCAGGGCTTGGTACAAACGGCGGCCGGGGGTGACCTGGCCCACTTTCCGCAAGGATCCTAAAGTGCCGATAATCTACATTATGTCAACTAGCCGAGATCGGAGTGCCTCGCTCCACCCCCCCCAGGGGCCTGTGCCGGATCAGCCCAGACTGGTGCCGATAGCTCCTGTCACGTAGGGCACAAGCCAAATGCCCCAGACGACGAGGGAGAACTTATGAAAGCTCTTCTTTTCCCCATCGCGGTTGCGAATCAGCACGATGACCGCCCAGATGAGATGGAATGTCATCAGCAGCAGCGCAATGGCGCCGGTTACGGCCATGATTGCGTTGAGCCCCGCTCCGGTCCCACCGGTACTGGCGTCGCCTGAATTCGCAAGCTGGGTCATGAGGTAGGTTCCGCTGGCATCACAGATTAGCCCCACGCCAAAAAACCCGGCATGCCACCACTTCAGGACGCGCTGGCGATGCTCCGACCACACACCAATCGTGTAGAAGACTAGAGCGGCTGTGATGAGAATAATGGCAGGTAGGAGCATGCCCTGAGACTACAACCGAATTAAGGGCTGTTATGCCGCCCGTCACTATCATTACGCACCACCCCTTCCCCTTGATTTCACCTTCCCCAGCGGAGCCCGACTTCCGCCCCCGTCACCTTGTGCTCTCCACCGCCGGATGTGGGTCCAGTGGTGGACATGGAGTTTCCAGCGCTGTACGGGGAACATCGGACCGGTGGCAGGTATACGTGGCCGGCAACAGCACAAGATGCGCAGCGAATCGCGGACTGTCTGAGGCAGCCGCTGGAAACAAGGCGAAGTATCAATCAGCGGCGCAGGTACCTAAGACTCGCCCTTCCCCACCCTGGGCGCGTTCTCCGGGTTGACGCTGCACCCCGGGGGTCGAACCGCTGATGCTCGGGTACGCCGTCCCGGCTGCCTCCTCAAGGCGCCGGGCCAATCCCTCCGCGGCGCGGCGTATGGACGGTATGTACTGGTCCAGGTCGGTCCGGAGGTTGTAGCTGACAATTCCAATTGCCGCCTGGACGGTGCCATCCACCAGAACCGGAGCGGCGATAGACGTGGATCCGGGCTGATACTCCTGGTAGCTCTGCGCATAGCCGTGCTGGCGGATTTGTGCCAGCTGCCGGAGCACCGTTCTCCGGTCCGTGATGGTCTCCGGGGTGTATTCGGTTAAAGGCATGGCAAGAATTGCTTCGACGAAGGAATCCGGGCTGAAGGCCAGCAGTGCCTTGCCGACACCCGTGGCGTGCAGCGGTATGCGGGCACCGATGCGGCTCTGCACGGGAACGGAGGTCTCTGACGTGAGCTTTTCGACGTAGATGGCATTTGTTCCGTCACAGACGGCCAGCTGAACGGTTTCGCGGCAGTCGTATTGGAGATTAAGAAGGAACGGCATGGCTGTCTCGCGCAGCCAGCCATGAACGGGTGTCAGCAGGCCCATCTCCCACAACCGCACTCCCAGCCCATAGCGGCCGTCGCTGTTCCGGTCGAGGAATCGTCCGTCTTCGAGCTCGCCGGCAAGGCGGTACACGGTTGCCACCGGAAGCCCCGCCTTGCGGGCAAGCTGGCTGAGCGTGAGCAGCGGATTTTCGACGTCGAAGGCAGCCAAGACAGCCAGGGCCCTCGCGGTGACGGATTTAGCCGAGCTTTTGTATGGCATCTCACTCATCGCTGATCTTCCTTTCGGCGCTGGCCGCGGTTGCCGCGTCGACGCCGGGCGGCGCTGACACACCGTAATGGGACGTAGTCGCCAGTATGGTGGCAAGGCTGCGGGCGGCCCCCCTCAGCTCGGGCAGAACGGCCCCCCGGGAAGCCTGGGGCTTGGAGGCGATCGCCGCATTCGGCGGTGCACTCAGGGACAGGGCCATGGGCGGGCGTCCTTCTGCCCGGATTGGAACCGCATACTCGACCTTCCCGGCGGCGTCGGTTAACTCTGCCCACCCTCGTTCCAGCGCAGCGGCGACGCTCTCCTCCACCCGGGTGAAGTTGGCCGGTGTTACGGGCAGCGCACCCCTGGCCGCCCGGGTCATCCCACCCAGGAGGATATGTCCAGCGGCAGAATCACCCAGGGGCAGAGTAGTGCCAGGCCCGCTGCCGGGCGCACTGGCGCCGTTGGCCAAGACTTCCTCGAGACAGAGCGCCACTCCCCTGTTACCAGCGAACACCCGGACCATCATTCCGGATTTCGTCGCAAGGTTAAGTAGGAGCGGGCGGGTTCCCATACCGATCACATCGTGCGTGGGTGCGAGGATTCCCAATTCCCAGATTCTGGAGCCAATAGCGTAGCGGCCGGAACTATCCCGCTGAACCGCCGAGATGGCCTCGAGGTGGTTCAGCAGGCGGAACGTCGTCGCCACCGGGAGTCCACTGCGGCGTGAAATCTGCGACAGCGTTAGCTGGCGATGGGCCATGTCGAAGGACATCAGTACCGCAAACGCCCGTTCAGTGACAGATTTTCCAGGCGTAGCGGCATCGGTACCCGCCATAGTTCCTCCATTCAGGGTGCCGTCGGCCATTTTCGAACACCCTACCCCTCGTTTCATTTGATGAAAAGGATGACCCGTATATGCCTAGATGACGGCCATGTCGCCACTCAGTCCAGATTTCTTTTCGATCAGTGAAAAACTTTCTGGTGATCGGGGTCACATTACCGGACACTGGAGCCAGTACCCGTCATTCCCGACACCCATGGACGCGAAGGAGCAGTCATGACCACCACGGACAGCGAACTGAACGAAAACTCCGTTCCATCGGAAAGGGGACGGCAGGAACGCAGTTTTCCGGATCCGTACGACCTAGAGACACCCGTCGGGGCCGAGGGGTGGGAGGACATGTACGCGTACCACAACCGATTCCTGCAGACGCGGCGGGCGGAAGACTCATCTAAGACATGGTTCCGGAACTCACTGCACTACCCGGAAGTTTCTTACCCCTTTGACCAGCTCACCGTCGATGGTGCCTTCACCGGAACTGGCGTGACGAACACCCGCGTCTTCGCACTGCCACCGGCCAAGGGCCTGGATGTCCGCGTCATCAATGGCTATACCTACATGTCGACGATCCCGAGCCCGGGTGACGAAGAACAGGCACGGCGGGCCGAGGAATTCGGCAAGCGCGCCGGCTACTACTTCGAGAACTGGGACACCCTGTACGCCGAATGGGAGGGACGCGTCACCGGCGCCATCCGGTCCGTCCACGATCTGGAGGTTCCGCCGCTATCCGAGTTCGAGGCAATTGAGCGCGTCACGGCTAACCGCGGGCCCACTCAGGGCAACCTTCTGCTGGCCGCGTACCACCGACTGCTGGAGCACGGCGACCAGATCTGGACCCTGCATTCGGAGTTCCTCAATCTGGGCTACGCCGCGTACCTGCAGTTCCTGACCCTATGCAAGGAGCACTTCCCGGAGATCGACGACCAGACGATATCCCGCATGGTCAGCGGCGTTGATGTTCTGCTCTTCCGCCCCGATGACGAGCTTCGGGCGCTGGCCCGAAAGGCAGAGGAGCTCGGTGTTGCCGATCTTGTCCAGGCCGCCAGCACCGAGGAGGACCTCCTGGCCAGCCTTGGGGGCTCCGAGGCCGGCAAGGCTTGGCTGGCCGCCCTGGACGCAAGCAAGGATCCGTGGTTCTACTTCTCGTACGGGTCAGGCATGTACCACTCCCACCGCAGCTGGATCGACGATCTGCGGCTCCCCATCCAAGCCATCGGCGACTACATTCTCCGCCTCCGCAACGGCGACGACCTGCGCAGGCCACTGGACAAACTCCAAGCCGAGCGCGACGAACTGGTCGCGCACTACCGCTCCCTCCTGGACGAAGAGGACCTGCCGGCTTTTGACGCGGCCCTGGGCCTCTCACGGACCGTGTTCCCCTACGTCGAAAACCATAATTTCTACGTTGAACACTGGTTCCTCACGAATTTCTGGAACAAGGCCCGCGAGTTCAGCCAGCTGCTGCAAGCATGGGGCTTCTGGGACGACGTCGAAGACATCTTTTTCCTGCGCCGGGCCGAGGTCGAAGAAGCCATTGTGGATTTGCAGATGGCCTGGGCTGCCGGCGGCAAACCCCAGGGCGGCTACCATTGGCCCGCGATCATCGAGCGGCGCAAGGAAATTTACGCTGCCCTCAGCAACTGGAGCCCGCCACCGGCCCTTGGACCGGTGCCAGGCGAAGTCAACGAACCGCTGACCATCATGCTTTGGGGCATCACGCCCGAAACCGTCGAACGGTGGCTTGCCGCCCAGGACGGCGGCAGTAACCGGACACACCTGACCGGGTTCGCCGGATCCCCGGGAATCGCCGAGGGCCGCGCGCGCGTAGTCCTCCGTCCTGATCAGCTGGACACGGTGCAGGACGGCGAAATCCTTGTCTCCCCCGTAACAAGCCCCAGCTGGACACCCGTCTTCGGGCGTATCCGCGGCGCAGTCAGCGACATTGGCGGCATCATGTGCCACGCGGCCATCGTCTCCCGGGAATACGGCCTGCCCGCGGTGGTCGGCACCGGATTCGGCACGTCCACCATCAAAACCGGCCAGCTGATCCGCGTCGACGGCGATGCCGGTACCGTCACCGTCTTGGACGAGCCCAGCGACGCCTGACAGAAGCTCCGTGCCCCGGCCCGCAAATCCGCCGGCAGCAGATCTTACGATGACACGCACTGCCGGCGGACCCGTTACCCCAGAAGGAAGAACACCGTGGGAAAGTACACAAGGAAATTCAACGAGCTCAGCGGAACCGATCGGCCGCTGGTCGGCGGCAAGTGCGCCAGCCTGGGTGAGCTGGTCCGGGCCGGGTTGCCCGTACCCGATGGCTTCGCCGTCACGGTGGACGCCTACGAGGACTACCGTGACGCCTCGGACCTCCGTGAGCAGCTCCTGCGGATCGTGCTGGGGGCAGACGCCCAGAACAACGCTTCCCTGCAGCAGGCGCACGACGACGCCGTCGCCCTGGTCCTGGGCCGCGAGCTGCCACCGGCCATCGAGCGCGAGATCCGGGAATCGTATCTGCAGCTCTCACTGGAAACCCTGGAACGGCGCGGAACCGGCGACCCAGGGGGCGCGCCGGTCGCGGTGCGTTCTTCGGCCACGGACGAAGACGGCGACGCCGCCAGCTTCGCCGGCCAGCAGGAAACTTATCTGTGGGTCGTGGGCGAAGACGACGTGGTCGCCAAGGTCCGGGAATGCTGGGCCAGCCTGTACACGCCGCAGGCCATCGCCTACCGCTCCGGCATGTCCGCCACCGAGGCCGCTGAAGCCTCAAAGATTTCCGTCGCTGTTCAGCTGATGGCCCACGCCGACGTCGCCGGTGTCACCTTCACAGTCAGCCCGCGCACCGGTGACCGATCCATCATCGCCATCAATGCCAGCTGGGGGCTTGGCCAGTCCGTCGTCTCCGGTGAAGTGACCCCAGACGAATACTGGCTGACCAAGATCGGCCCCACCCTGACCAAGACCCGCATCGCCTCTAAAACCCATGAATATGTACCCGCGCCGGCCGGCACGGGCGTCGAGTTCCGCGGTGTGGAGGAAACCCGCCGCGACGTGGCCTGCCTCAGCGAAGCGGAAGTGCTGCAGCTGGCCGAGATCGCCCTGCGCGTCGAGAACCACTACGGCTGCCCGCAGGACATCGAATGGGCACTGGAGCATAACGCCGATGGGAGTCCCAAGGTCATGCTGCTCCAGTCGCGCCCGGAAACCAATTGGAAAAAGCGCAAGGAAGAGAAGAGTAAACAGACCACCACGGCAACGTCCAACCTGCTTGGGTTCGTCGCCGCCGCAACGAAAGGCGACACCAAATGAGCACCCCGTCCACACCAACCTGGCAGGACGTTCTCGATCTCGTCACCCAGTTAGACGAGGGCGCCTTCGAATCCGCGTCCGTGGACTTCGGCGGCGCCTCCGTCCGCCTCTCACGCTCGGCTGACATCCCCCTAGCCGCGCCGGCGGCCGTGACACAGCCACAGTCCTCCGTGCAGCCGGCCCCCGCGCCGGCAGCGGCACCTGCCGCCGCCGAACACCTGCCGGCAAGCCCATCTGCCCCAGATCCTGCGGAGCACGCCTCCAACAGCACCGTTGTGACCGCCCCGATTATCGGCGTCTTCTACCGCAGCCCCTCCCCCGGCGCCCCGCCCTTCGTCGAGCCCGGGTCCACCGTTGCTGCTGACACCACCATCGGGATTATCGAGGTTATGAAACTGATGAACCCGGTCACGGCTGGCGCTGCCGGAATCTTGACCGAGTTCCTGGCTGCGGACAACGCCCAGGTCGAGTTTGGCCAACCCCTGGCCACGGTCGCCGAAGAAGGCTCGCCGTGAACGCGCCGCACAAGAAGAGGGCCGTAGTCCTCGTGGCCAACCGGGGTGAGATCGCCGTGCGTGTCATCGCCGCAGCCCGCCGGATTGGCGCAAGCCCGGTCCTGGCCGCTAGCGCCGCCGATTCCGATTCGCTTGCCGCGCGTCTGGCGGACCGGGTCGTTGTCATCGGACCCGCGCAGGCCGGCCGGTCCTATCTCCGGCCCGAGTACATCGCCGAAGCCGCCGTTCACGCAGGAGCGGACGTGGTCCACCCCGGCTACGGGTTCCTCAGTGAACAACCCGAGCTCGCCGAGCTCCTCGAAGCGGAGGAGATTGCCTTCGCCGGCCCACGCCCGGAGACTCTGCGTGCCGTCGGCGATAAAAGCAGTGCACGACGCGTCGCCGTCGCTGCCGGAGTTCCGGTGGCCGTTGCCGTTGAAATCGATGACCCGGCCTCCGCTGCGGAACTCGGCGACTCCCTCGGATACCCGCTGTTGATCAAAGCCGTACACGGTGGCGGCGGCCGCGGCATCCGCCTGGTGCGCAATTCCGCTGAATTAGCAGAGCTCGCACCCCAGGCAGCGGCGGAGGCCCAGTCGGCGTTCGGAAACGGTTCCCTCTACCTCGAGCGCTTCTACCCTGCGGCCCGCCACGTGGAAGTCCAGGTGTTCGGCGACGGGAAGGGCGGTGTCCAGATATTCGGGGACCGTGACTGCTCCGTCCAGCGGAGGCACCAGAAACTCATCGAAGAATGCCCCGCTCCCGGACTCTCGGAGTCCCGCCGGTCGCTGCTGCACGAGGCATCCCGGGCACTCGTTCGCGCGCTGCAGTACCGCGGTGCCGGAACGGTCGAATTCCTCGTCGACACCGAATCCGAGGACGTCGTTTTCCTGGAGATGAACGCCCGCATCCAGGTGGAGCACCCCGTCACCGAAGAAGCCTTCGGAATCGACCTCGTTGCCGCCCAGCTACGCCTCGCCCTCGGCCAGGACCCGCAGCTCCCCGATGTGCCTCCCGTCCCGCCGGCGGTCGCCATCGAAGTGCGCATCAACGCCGAGGACCCCGACAATGGTTTCCGCCCGAACCCCGGACTAATCACCGATGTGCGCTGGCCCAGCGGCCCCGGCATCCGGGTCGATACCCATGTCCAGGCGGGGTACGCCTTCCCGCCCTATTACGACAGCCTTATGGCGAAGCTGATAGTGCGAGCCCACAGTCGCAGCGCCGCCGTCGAGGCCCTTCGCTCCGGTGCCGCAACAGTCGTCCTGGCGGGGGTCAAAACCACACTTCCCCTGCACGAGTTTGTCCTGTCCCACCCCGAATTCATCCACGGAGGGGTCAGTACCTCCTGGTTTGCGCCCGCCTGGGAACAGCGAAACGCCCACCTGAAGGAGGCCGTCAAATGACCGCGACCGCAACGCCGCAAACACGGGCTGACGTTCACCCCCAGCCCGCGAAACCGCGAAGAACCATCCGGTTGGTGGACACCAGCCTGCGCGACGGCAACCAAAGCCTCTGGGGTGCCACCGGACTAACCACCGGAATGGTGGAGGCAGTAGGCCCGCTGCTTGACCAGGTTGGCTACGACGCCATCGACTTCACCAGCTCAACCAACCTGTCCGTGGGGGTGAAGTGGCACCGCGAAAACCCCTGGGAACGCATCTCCCGCATGCGCGAGGCCATGCCCGCCACACCGCTGTCGGCCATCACCACCGGTATGCGCTTTATGTCCTGGGACAAGGCCTCAGAAACCGTGATGCGCATGGCACTGCGGCTGCTGGCCTCCCACGGAATACGCCGGCTCCAGATCGCCGAACCCATGAACGACGTCGGATCCCTCCTGCGGGTGGCCCAATGGGCGAAAGAGGAAGGGATTGAACAGGTTGTTGCGGCTGTGACCTTCACCGAAAGCCCCGTCCACACCGACGCAAGCTACGGCAGGAACGCCAGTCTCTGCAGCGCCAGCAAATATGTCGACGCCGTCTACATCAAGGATCCGGGCGGACTGCTCACCGTGGAACGAACCCGGCAACTCGTTCCCGGCATTAGGGCGGCGGCGGGGACCAAGACCCTTGAGCTGCACAGCCATTGCACCACGGGTGCCGCCTCCCAGCTGTACCTTGTTGCCGCCGAACTGGGCGTCGATGTGCTCCATACCGGGCTGGGCCCGCTGTCCAACGGCACTGCCCAGCCTGGCTTGGAGAACCTTGTGGGCAACCTGGATGCCCTCGGCATCCCGGTCCAAGCCAACCGCGAAGCTGCCGCGGCCGCAGCCAGTATCCTCCACGCAATCGCCAAGTCCCAAGGCCTGCCGGCCGGTGTCCCCACCGAATACGATCTCAGCCCCCATGTGCACCAGGTTCCCGGCGGCATGATGTCCACACTCAAGCGTCAGCTCGGAGAACTGCGAATGCTCGATGAGCTTCCGGCGGTCATCGAGGAGGCCGGGCGCGTCCGGGCCGACCTCGGCTACCCCATCATGGTCACCCCGTTCAGCCAGTTCGTTGGCAGCCAGGCACTTATGAACGTCCTCGCCGAAAAAACGGGCCAGGACCGATACAGCCGTATCCCCGACGAGGTGCTCAGGTTTGTCCTCGGCAACTTCGGTACTCCGCAAGGGGAAATTGCTCCCGAGGTACTGGAAAAGGTATCCCAGCTCCCCCGGGCCAAGGACATGGCCGAGCCCACGGCAGAGCGGTCCCTGGCCGAACTCCACGAGGAGTACGGCCGCAAATTCGGCCGGCAGCTCACCGAGGAGGAACTGCTGCTCCGGATGGTGCTCCCGGGAGACCAGATCGACACCATGCTCGCCACGGGCCCCGCACCCAAGTGGGTGCCGGACGCTGGCCGCCGGGCCGCGGAACCGGTCACCAATGCCGCGGAATTTATCAGGGCGGCCAACCTGCTTCCCAAGTGGAAATACCTGGCCGTCAGCCGCGGCAGCGAAAAAGTCGAACTGCGGCGCATACAAACCGGAGGAACCCAATGAACCTGGCCGAACTACGGAACCGCCTTGCGAAAGTCCAGGGTGTCATGTTTGATATCGACGGCTGCCTGGTCCTCTCAGACGGGCCCAGCGGACACGGCGGCAACGCCCTCCCCGGCGCGCGGGAAGCCATCGAAATCGTCCGCCAGACCGGCCGCAGCATGGCTGTATTCACCAACGGATCCATGCAGACACCGGCGCAGATCGGCGCATCCCTCAGGTCCCACGGGCTCGATGTCCTCGACGACGAAGTACTCACCCCCGCCGTTGTGGCGGCGGAAACCATGCAGACCCTCTACCAGGACCGGCCGCTCCTCGTCTTCGGCGGGAACGGCGTCCAGCACGACTTTGAGCGCCGCGGCCTGAACCTCGTCGACCATGACCGGGCTATTGCTGGCGAGCCCACGAACGCGGCCGCAGTGATCATCGGTTGGGACACCGACTTCGGCAAGGACAAAATCCAAACCGCAGCGGAGGCTGTGCTGGCCGGCGCAGAAATCTACTGCACCTCCGACGCACCCTCTTTTGCCTCCACGCAGCGCCTGAACGTGGGTGTTTCAGGCTTCATCGCCGCCGGCCTCAGCCACGTCACCGGCCGGCCGTACCGGGTCCTCGGCAAGCCCTCCGTAGAGGCAATTGCTGTCCTCACCGACAGGCTGGGGGTGCCGCCGTCCCAGACGCTCATCATTGGCGACGACCTCACCCTCGAGTGCAGGATGGCCCGCACCGCCGGTGCGCTCGGCGCCCTGGTGACCACCGGAACGCACTCCACCGCTGATGCGGCGGCCACTTCCGCGGAGCAGAAGCCCGACTTCGTGGTCGACAGCCTCCTGGGTCTGGTGGAGCTGCTTTCCCTCGTTTCCGAGGACACACCCGCGCACCTGGGATGACGTGGCAGCAAGCCCCCCACTGCAAATACACGATTAGAAGGACAAGGATGTCGACACAAAGCGCGCTCGCCGGACGCCGCCCGGTGACCTGGAGGCCCACGGCCGAGCAGCAACAAGCTTCACGGCTCTGGGATTTTATGGGCTGGGCAGCCTCACGCCGGGACGTCAGCCTGAGCGACTACCGGGCCGTCTGGCATTGGTCAGTCGATGACCTCCCGGAATTCTGGGACGCCGTGCGCGAGTACTTCAATGTGCTGGGTGATGGCTTCGACGGGCCGGCGCTGACCGAAGAACGGATGCCCGGAGCGGTGTGGTACCCCAACGCGAAGCTGAACTTTGCCGAGAACGTGCTGCGTCATGCCCTGGATCCGGATCTGGCCGAGCGCACGGCAATTCTCACCATCCAGGAAGACGACTCTGTAACCGAGCTGACCTGGCACCAACTCCAAGCACAGGTCTCGTCGCTGGCGGCGCACCTAAGGAGCCTCGGCATTGAATCCGGAGACCGCGTTGCCGCTGTGCTCCCAAATGTCCCGGAGGCGATCATCGGGCTGCTGGCAACGGCCGCCATCGGAGCCGTCTGGACCATCAACTCACCAGACCTCTCCGCCGCGGCAACCCTGGAGCGCCTGCGCCAGCTCGAACCCAAGCTGCTCATCGGCGTCGACGGCTACAGGTTCAATGGAAAGGACTTCGACCGGCTCCAGCACCTCGCCGACGTCGAAGCGGGGCTGCCCGGGCTGGAACACACCATCCTCCTGAGGAACACCGACGTACCAGCAGGCGCCCCGACCGGGCGGCTCGACTTCGCGTCCCTGCTCGCAGACCCCGCCGAGCCCGGCTACGCACGGGTGCCTTTCGATCATCCGCTCTGGGTCCTCTTCTCCTCCGGCACCACCGGCGCCCCGAAGGGGATCGTCCACGGCCATGGCGGAATGACCCTCGAAGCCCTCAAGGGAACCGGCCTGAACCAGGACATGGGCCCCGGGGAACGCTATTACGTCGCCGCAAATACGTCGTGGATGGTCTGGAACACCCTGGTCAACAATCTGATGTCGGGTGCCTCCGTGGTGACCTACGCCGGCTCCCCCATGTACGGGCGGAAAGACCGTCAGTTTGAGATCATCGCCCGGACCGGGGCAACGATGTTCGCCACGGGCGCCGCTTACCTTTCGCTTGTCGAAAAGTCAGGTCTGGAACCGGGCCAGTCCTGGGATCTTTCGAAATTGCGCTCCGTCCTCTCCACCGGTTCCCCGCTACCCGATTCCACCTGGCTGTGGGTCCACGGTCACGTCAAGCAGGACGTCCATCTCGGATCCGACACGGGCGGAACCGACATTTGCAGCGGTTTTATCGGATCAAACCCGCTGGAACCGGTTCACCTCGGCGAGCTCCAGGGCCCCCTGCTGGGTGTGGCTGTCGAAGCCTGGTCCGACGCCGGTCAACGGGTCGTTGGAGAGGTGGGAGAAATGGTCATCACACGCCCCATGCCGTCCATGCCGGTGGCCTTCTGGGGCGATGAGACAGGGGCTCGGTACCGGGCTTCCTATTTTGAAAAGTTCCCCGGCGCCTGGACCCAGGGCGACTGGATCACCGAAACCCCCGCGGGCAGCTTCGCCGTGCACGGCCGATCCGATGCCACACTGAACCGCTCCGGAGTCCGCCTCGGCAGTGCAGACATCTATGCGGCATTGCAGCACGTGCCCGAAGTAATCGAATCGATGATCATCGGCGTCGAGCAAGGAAACGGCGGCTACTACATGCCGCTCTTCGTTGCCCTGGCCCCCGGATGCCAGCTGACCGAAGAACTACGGGAGAGGATCAACGCCACCATCCGCCAACTAACGTCGGCCCGCCATGTCCCGGACGACGTCATTGCCGTGCCTGCCGTGCCAGTAACGCACGCCCTGAAAAAAATCGAGGTGCCGGTCAAGAAACTCTTCACCGGTCACAGCCCCGACACGGCCATCAATCGCGGGTCACTCGCCAACCCTGAGGCCGTTGACTGGTTCATCGAACGAGCACGGACGTACCTGTCAGAAGACGGTTAATAGGGCCTGAGGCCGCGACGACGGGACCCCCTTTCATGCCGAGGGCCACAGTTGCGTGCCACACGGGGGCTCCAGGACGTCAGCGCCTTGGAGGCTGACGCCGAGCTTCTGTCCGCCCAAAAAATCGGAAAATTAGCTCTTGCCAATAGTTTGTTTGTAAACCATACTTTCAAACATGTTGGCGCGATTCCCTGAAACCAAGGTTGACTCCACGGCGGCCGGAGCGGCCTCCTCGATGCTCTCCCGTCCCGGTTTCCAGCCCGAATCGAGGGCACTGCCCGGGCACGCCCGGAGCCATAACCTGGCGCTCGTGCTTCAGACCCTTTACCGGGCCGGAGAGCTGAGCCGGGCGGATCTGGCCAGGGAACTCGGCTTCACCCGGGTCACTGCCTCTGACCTCGTGGCTGAGCTCATCACCAACGGGTACGTCGTTGAACGTGGGCACCGCGAAGGTTCCCGGCCGGGCAAGCCGGCGATGCTCGTTGATATCAACCGTGACGGACTGCAGATTGTCAGCCTCGACCTGGCCGAGCATGCCGTGTTCCGGGGCGCCGTCCTGGACCTCGATGGCAACGTCCTCAGCCGCTGCGAGATTGAGCGGGCTGCCCAAACCGGGGAAGGTACCGTCGAGGAAACGGTTCAGCTCCTTCAACGGACCCTCAAGCTGGCTACTGCTCCCGTTCTTGGCGTCGGGGTAGGTACTCCAGGCATCGTCGACGCCCACGGCGTCGTCCAAACCTCCCCCAACCTGGGCTGGTTCGGACTTGACCTGAGAAGTGTCCTCTCCGCAGCCGCGGGCCTGCCAGTCACGGTGGCTAATGACGCGAACGCGGCCGTGATGGCTGAAAGCACTTTTTCGAATTCCTCGAATGACCTCATGCTGATCAAAATTGGCCGCGGCGTGGGCTCAGGCCTTGTGGTCGGTGGCCGCCCCCTGCTGGGCAGCCGCTTTGCCGCGGGTGAGATCGGGCACGTCACAGTGGGGACAGATGGTGGAGCCCGCTGTGTCTGTGGAAAGACCGGATGCCTCGAAACCTGGCTCTCTGTTCCCAATCTCGAAGCCGCGTTATCGGGTAAGACCGGTGCCCAGCATGACACCGTGCTGATCGAGGCGGGTCAGCGCCTCGGCATTGCCCTTGCCCCAATAGTCGGAGCGCTGAACCTCTCAGAGGTCGTACTCAGCGGGCCGCCCCACCTTTTTGACGGCCCACTGCTCAGTGCGGCCGCCGAAACACTCCAGGAGCGGACACTGGCCGAATTTACCAGTGACGTGAGCTTCCGGAGGTCCACCCAGGGCCAGGACATCGTCCTGCGCGGAGCCGCAGTGATGGTCCTTTCAGCGCAACTTGGAGTTGCCTGACCCGGGTATTCAACCGTTTGGATGCCCGGTATTTCAATGACGAAAGGGAAGCTTCAAATGAAAAAACCATACAAAGTTTTGGCTCTGGCCACGGCATCGGCGCTGATGCTCGCGGCTTGTGGTTCCGGGGGCTCAGAACCCAAGTCCACCAACGATGGTGCCGCAGACAGCAGCAAGGAAATCACGCTGTGGCTTGCAGGAGGTGACACCAACGACGATCTGCGGGATTACCTGAAGACGACCTTCGAGGAAAAGACCGGTTCGAAGCTGGTCATCGAGGAACAGTCCTGGGGCGACATCGTCACGAAGCTCACGACCGCACTGCCTGACGAGAACAACACCCCCGACGTCGTGGAACTGGGCAACACCCAGTCCCCCACCTTCACCAACGTAGGGGCCTTCGCGGATATCTCGGATATGTACGACGAACTCGGTGGCGACAATCTCCTCCAGTCCTTCGTCGAAGTCGGGGCCGTGGAAGGCGCCAACTACACGCTGCCCTACTACTTCGGCTCCCGCTACATGTTCCAGCGGAAGGACCTGTGGAGCGAGGCCGGCGTCGAGCAGCCCAAGACGCTCGACGAGTTCAATGCGGCCGTACAGAAGATTGCCAGTGCCAACCCCCGCGGGATCGAGAACTTCTCCGGGTTCTTCCTGGGCGGCCAGGACTGGCGTAATGGAATTTCCTGGGTGTTCGCCAACGACGGGGAACTGGCCAAGAAGGAAGGCGACAAGTGGGTCTCCACTCTCTCCGACCCCAATACGATCACCGGCCTGACCCAGCT
Organism: Arthrobacter sp.; assembly: GCF_031988865.1. NCBI lineage: Bacteria > Bacillati > Actinomycetota > Actinomycetes > Micrococcales > Micrococcaceae > Arthrobacter > Arthrobacter sp. The sequence goes on along the minus strand of NZ_DALZXY010000011.1, from coordinate 29,113 downwards.
GCAGGAAATCTACCGGAACGCGTCGAAGGCACCCGCTGACGCCAAGGACGTGACCCCCTGGCTCTACATCAACGACGCCGATGAAATCCTTGATGAAGACGGCAACGCCACCGGGACAACGTCCCTTGGTGCAGCCACGATCATGGCCCCGGGATGGGCCAACGGATCCATCGGCGATCTGACCACGGGCGAGGACGGCAAGCCCGTCCGGACCTGGAACGATGAAACGTTTGGCGCCTTCGCACTTCCGGGCAACGACGGCAAGCCGGCTCCGGTATTCGCTGGCGGCTCGAACATCGGCATTTCCGCAGCGTCCAAGAACCAGGACCTGTCGAAGGAACTCCTACGGATCATCTTCTCCGAGGAATACCAGACCATGCTCGGTGAAGCCGGCCTCGGCCCGGCCAACCAGGAGTACGTCACAAGCCTCGGTGACGACCAGTTCGCCAAGACAGCAATCGAGGCCGCATCCAACTCCAAGCTGACCCCCGCTGCACCCGGCTGGGCCGCGGTGGAAGGCGCTTCGATCCTCGAAGAGTTCTTCGGCAAGATCGCCACAACCGACGATCTGTTGTCCCTGGCCGAAGAGTACGACGCGAAAATCACTCCCATGCTGAACAGCAAGAGCTAACAGCATTACCGCGCGGTGCCGGGAATCTCCCGGCACCGCGCCCCTTTTCCATCGAACTTAGAAGGAGGCAGGTTTGTGACGGCCACCCATACCCCGCCTGTTGCCACATCGGATCGTGCAGCCACACCGGATGCAGCTGCAGCGCCGCGTACCCGCCGAAGGAAACGACGCGGCCGGTCCGCCCCCTATATTCTGCTGATCCCCGCTGTTCTGGTCCTTGTGGCCGCCCTGGGGTATCCCCTCACCTGGCAGATCCTGACCTCCCTGCAGGAATTCGGCCTCGCCCAGCAGTTCGGACAGCCCCCTAAGTTTGTTGGCCTGCAGAACTACATCGAACTGCTATCCGACAGCTACACCTGGGCGGTGGTGGCCCGCTCCCTGCTCTTCTGCGTAGCAAGCGCCGGCGCCACCATGGCAATCGGCATCGGTCTGGCCCTGCTGATGAACCGGGTTAACAAAGTCGTCAGGAACATTCTGCAGATCGCTCTGCTGCTGGCATGGGCCATGCCCGTTGTCGCTGCAATGACGGTTTGGATCTGGCTCTTCGACTGGCGGCGCAGCATCGTGAACTGGGTGCTTACCGAGGCAGGACTCGACTTCCAGGGATACAACTGGCTGGCCGCTCCCCTGACCTTCTATCTCGTCGCACTGATCATCGTGACCTGGATGAGTGTGCCTTTTGTTGCTTTCAGCGTTTATGCCGGGCTGACCCAGGTATCTGACGAGGTACTGGAAGCGGCTCAATTGGACGGGGCAACGGGCTGGCAGCGGCTCATCCACATCATGCTTCCCATGATCCGGCCGGTCCTGGCCATCGTGATGCTCCTTCAGGTCATTTGGGACCTCAGGGTCTTCACCCAAATCAGGCTGCTCCAGGATGTGGGCTCCGTTCCCAGTGAAACAAATCTTCTGGGCACTTATATCCACCAGCTGGGGACGGGTGCCGGAGATTTCGGCATGTCCAGCGCAGTATCCATTTTTATGCTCGTGCTCACCATCAGCATCAGCTGGTTTTATGTGCGCCGAATGATTCGAGAGGACGGTGCGGCATGAGTGTGCTCTCCGGAACTACCCGGCGGCGGCGCCCCTGGATCTCTTCATGGATCTGGGGCGGCGTAGCTCTTCTCCTGGCCGCCATGTGGGCGTTCCCCGTCTATTGGATGCTCAACTCCGCATTCCTTCCGAACGTGACACTGCAATCAGCAACCCCAACTTTCTTTCCCGTAGGTGGGTCCTGGGATAACTTTGTGGCAGTGACTGCCTCCGGGACCTTCTTCTCGGCGCTCGGGATCAGCCTGGCCGTCACCTCCATCACTGTCGTCTGCTGCCTCCTTTTCGCGTTTTTTGGCGCCTTGGCCATCAGCCGGTTTCGTTTCCGTGGCAGGAAAAGCTTTGTGCTGGCCCTCCTGCTGGTGCAGATGCTGCCCGCCGAAGGACTGTTCATCGCCCAGTACAAGATGATGGCAAACGTGGACCTGCTTAATTCAGTAGTAGGCATAAGCGTTCTCTACATCGCTGCCGTTGTCCCCTTTACGATCTGGATGCTCCGGGGGTTCGTTGCCGGCATTCCAGCAGAGCTCGAGGAAGCGGCCATGGTAGACGGTTTGACGCGTACCCAGGCCTTTCTCCGGATCACGTTCCCGCTGCTCGCGCCGGGACTTATTGCCTCCGGTGTCTATGCGTTCCTGCAGGCCTGGAATGAGTTCACCGTCGCACTGGTGGTGATGACAAGCGATTCAAGCAAAACGATCCCCTTGTGGCTGCGGGGCTTCCTGCAGTCGAGTTCCAGCCGGGAAACGGATTGGGGCCAGGTTATGGCAGCGTCCACACTGGTGGCCGTGCCTGTCATCATTTTCTTCCTCTTTGTCCAGGGCCGGATGAGCAGTGGCTTGGTCGGAGGAGCAGTTAAGGGATGATCGTCAACCTCAATGATGGGAACCGGACCATCCGTTCAACGGTGATCGGCACGCTGCTGCCCGGCTTCCCGGGGACCAGCGTGCCGGAATGGCTCATTCGTGAACTCCGGGACGGACTGGCCGGAGTCTGCCTGTTCGGCAGCAACATCGAGTCAGCCGCTCAAATACGCGAACTTACCAGTGCGATCCGCGGGGCAAATCCCGCTGCGGTCATCACCCTGGACGAAGAAGGCGGGGATGTTACCCGGCTCTACTACGACGCCGGCTCCCCCCACCCGGGGAACGCTGTCCTTGGCCGCTTGGACGACCTCGCAGCAACCTATGCCTCGGCAGCTGCAATAGGCCACGATCTCCGCCGTGCCGGGTGCAACCTGGATCTGGCCCCATCAGCCGATATCAATTCAAACCCCAACAACCCCGTCATTGGCGTACGCAGCTTCGGGGATGATGCCAGCCTGGTCGCCAACCACTCCGCGGCCTGGGTCCAGGGACTTCAATCCACTGGTGTGGCCGCCTGCCTCAAGCACTTTCCGGGACATGGAGACACGGCCCAGGACTCACACCTGACCCTGCCAACCGTCGACGCGCCCCTGGACGTTCTCCTGGAACGCGAACTCGCACCCTTCCGGGCCGCCATCGCCGCCGGAGCGGCAACCATCATGACGTCCCATATCCTCGTGCCAGCCCTCGACGCACACAATCCCGCCACGTTCTCGAGAGCAATTCTCCAGGACCTGCTGCGGGAGGAACTCGGCTTCACCGGCGTCATCGTCACCGACGCCCTGGACATGCATGGAGCCAGCGGCAGCATCGGTATCCCCGCTGCCGCCGTCCGCGCCCTGGCGGCCGGAAGTGACTTGCTGTGCCTGGGCTCTGACACAAGCGAAGACGAGTACAACCGGGTCGTTGCGCAGATCAGTGCAGCCGTCCAGACTGGTGAGCTTCGCATCGACCGTCTGGAGGATGCGCAGCGCAGAACTGCCTCCCTCTTCGACCGTCTCCCCCGGGCTGTTCAATCCGCGGATAAACCCTCCAACCCACCAGCGCAGCCCCTTGCCGATGCCGCCACCGTCGCCGGGACCTTCCAGCTGAACAGCAGGGCCCGGAAATGGCTGGCCAACAGCACACAGCCGTTCCAGCTCTATCAGCTCTCCAGCCCGGCCAACATGGCGGTGGGCCACGTTCCCTGGGGTCCGGCGTCTCTGGACAGCACACCTGATGCGTCGACGATGGTGCATACCATTCAGGGCCCGGGCCAGGAACTGGCATCGATCCCTGCCGGGGCCAGGGTGGCACTGGTGGGACGGAACCTTCATTTGAACGAGCCAGGGATGGAACTGATCAGCGAACTGCGTCAACAGGACATCGACATAATGGTCATTGAAATGGGCTGGCCGTCGGCTGACAGTACGGTTGCGGATGCCTGCACCTTCGGTGCTTCCCAACTCATCAGCACCGCCCTGGTTGGGCTGCTAATGGGCGGCCTTCCGCAGGGAGCGGCATGAGACTCGGAATTGATATTGGCGGGACGAAGACGGAAGCAGTTGCCGTTGCCAACGGCGACGTCGTCCACCGGGTTACGGTGTCAACGGGATACGGTGCGACGGCCGTGGTCAGGTCCGCTATGGATGCAGCCGAACAGGTTCGCCATGCCTGCGGACTGCCCTTCCACGCATTCGAATCAATCGGTGCCGGTATCCCCGGACACGTAGATCACCGCACAGGAACTGTCTCCCACGCAGTGAACCTGGGGTTTGAGACCCTCGAACTCCGCGCCGAACTCAGTGCCCACATGGGCGCTGAGGTGCACATAGACAACGACGTTAACGCTGCCGCGCTGGGAGCCCATAAGTGGGTCGGCACCATGACGGCTCAAACCGGCGGGCTCATGGCCTACCTCAACCTCGGAACCGGTCTTGCCGCGGGCCTCGTCAGCAACGGGGCAATCTGGCGTGGAAGTAACGGGGCAGCCGGTGAAATCGGCCATATTCCAGTCAGGCCGGACGGTCTGCTGTGCCCCTGTGGGCAGCGGGGATGTCTCGAAACCCTCGCATCCGGCTCGGCGATCTCCCGCTCCTGGCCATCAGCGGAGCCGCTCCCTGCACTGGCCCTGGCCGCTGCCGCCGAAAACGGAGACCCGTTGGCGATTAAGGTGCTCAACGATCTCTACGACGGGGCCGCTGCCGCCGTCCGAATTCTGGCCCTCACCGCAGGCGTAGGAACAGTCGTGATTGGTGGCGGCCTGACCGCGCTGGGGACGCAGCTTCTCACCGGCGTCCGGCAAAGCCTGGACAGGACCGCCGCAGAGTCGAAGTTCGTTGCTTCGCTCGAGTTGTCCCGGCAGGTAAACCTGCTCCCGCGCAGCTTTCCGGCGGCAGCGGTGGGCGCGGCGCTTATCGGCTGCGGCGGCAGCTCCGCCCCGGCGGAGGCCGCCGGTTCGGACTTAGCCGGTTCGGACTTAGCCGGTTCGAAGATGCCGTTGGCCGCAGCTGGTTCCGACGTGCCGTTGGCCGCTTCGCCCTAGCATCGGCGAGAGGTGTCTTTTTGGTCACTTTTCAGCGTCCAGGAGCCGTTAAAGCGAAGCTCAGCACCCCCCCCTATACCACTGCCAGACCGGGAGTACGCTCGAAGTATGACAACACGTACTTATATCGTCACAGGATCCGCCTCCGGCATCGGCGCAGCCACCGCTGAACTGTTGAAGGAGCGCGGCCAGACCGTCATCGGCGTCGATCTGCGCAACGCAGACGTCGAGGGAGACCTCAGCACCCCCGAAGGCCGGAAGATCGCCGCAGACCGCGCGGTTGAACTTGCCGGTGGCCATGTGGACGCAGTAATCGCCTGCGCCGGTATTTCTGCGCCTATCCCCCTGACCGTTTCCGTTAACTTCTTCGGCGTCACAGAGTTCCTGGACCACCTCGCGCCGGTCCTGGCGCGCAGCGAAGCTCCCCGCGCCGTCGTCGTGAGCTCCATGGCCTCCCTGCAGCCGAATTCCCCCGAACTGGTGGACGCCCTGCTTGCCGGCGACGAAGCCATGGCACGGCAGATCGGCCAGAAGCTTGCTGATCAGGGCCCTCAGATCGGCTACCTCAACTACCCGTCCAGCAAGCGTGCGCTCAGCCGCTGGGTACGGCGGGAATCAATCAGCGAACGGTATGCCGGTAACGGGATTCCGCTCAACGCCGTTGCCCCCGGCACCGTCCTGTCCGCCATGACCCGCGAGCTGCTTGCGACTCCGGAAGGCGTCAAGATGGTGGATGAGTCAGTTCCCATGCCGCTGAACGGCCACTCCGAGCCGGTAGTCATCGCCCGCCTGCTCGCCTGGCTGGCCGGCGAAGAGAACACGCATCTGGCAGGCCAGACCATTTACTGCGACGGCGGCGCTGACGCTACGCTGCGCGGCGACGACATCTGGCAGTCCTGATTCCAGAGACGGCGGCCTGCACCTCTACGGTGCGGGCCGCCGTTTCGTTTAAGCCCCCCATCGAAGATGGTGCATAAGCCACACCGTATTTGGTGCGTGCGCCGGGGCTCGCCGCGCCCGGGACCTACGCGGCAATCTCCAGCTCGGAGCGCATGGGAACCGATTGGGCGCCGGTGGCGGTGTCAAGGAAATTCAATGTGTCGGCAAGTATCAGGCGGGCATCCCTAAGCTGCAGCTTGAATTGGTATTCGTGCCCCAGCGCCGGCTTATGATCCTTGGGCCAGAAGCGCCGCACGACCTGTACCCCGAGTTCCTCCAGCCGGTCCGCCAGGGGCTCGGACTGCTGTTCGGTCAGGTAGTCGCCGTTGCCTCCGGAGATAAACGTGGGCGGAAAGTTCCGGCCAACGTGCTCCAGGATGGACATGTGTTCAGCCGCCGGCGTGCCGGCCCAGTTCTTGGATCCCGTGTACGCCCAAAGGGCAGTCCGGAATCCCCAGCCCTGCGGGCCCTTCAGCCGCGCCATGGTCAACAGGTCGTACACACCGCAGAACAACAGCATGCCGCGGAGGTGCTCGGGCGCCGCAGCAGGGATGACGCCGGTGCGGCGGGCATACTCCGGGTCGGTGATGATCAGTCCGAGCTGGGCGGCCAGCTGGGCGCCGGCAGAATCGCCCGCCAGCACAATCCGGTCTGGATCCAGATGGTAAGTGGACGCATGCTCACGCAGATAGGCCAGCGCACGGTTCAGCTCCGTCACCGCCTGGGGGTAGTTGGCCTCCGGAGATATCGAGTACCCCACACCAACCACTGCGTACCCGTGCGCAGCAAGGATTTCCAGATAGGGAGCCACATTGTCCTTGGAACCGGAAATCCACGCGCCCCCGTGCACCCAGACAACCACGGGAAGCGGGTGGTCGCCGGCGTTTTCCGGCAGGAACACATCTAGGCGGGGACGCTTGGCCTTGCCGAGGTACGGCAACCCGAGGTGGGACCGAACTCCCCCCGCGGGGACATGCTTGCGCAGTGTGCTCAGCCGCATTTGCCCCCCGCTGGAAAAAACTCCGCGGATAAAAAAGGCCGATGGTCTTGGGTCTTTGTGTATTGCGGCCAGCGTGCCGGCTGCCACAGCTCCAGCCATGAACCCCGCTGCCGCCAAAGGCAGGTTCTTCATTTTTTTAGGTTAGGGCGCGGCGCAGATCACTCCACGGAAGATTCCGCGGCCCAACACGGGCCCGCGGCACGGACGGTGCCACAATTCACACCCTGCTGTGCCGCGGTCTACAGAATCCGGTGCCCGTTCCCGGAGCCGGCCAGCCCGGTCATTTCCAGGCTGCGCTCCCAGAGGCGGCTCGAGGCAGCAGGATCATAGGCTGCCTTTGCCGCCGTGGTGAGCCGCCGCTTGGAGTAGTAGCCTCCCGGCAGCCAATCCTCACCGGGCGACGTCGTCGCCAGCCACACCAGCGTGTCCGCCCCATTCTCCGGGCTCAGCAGGAACCGGTTGAGGACGCTGCCGTAGACATGCCGCATGGCCGAGGTGGATCCCGCAGCGAAGGAAGTGGCCACGACACCTGGATGGAAGGCCGCGGAATGCACACCTTGGTCTCCGAAACGCCTCTCCAGCTCGGTGGTGAAGAGGATGTTAGCGAGTTTCGCGTTTCCATACGCCCGCTCCGGCCTGTAGCGCCGGCGCAGTTCCAGATCCTCCACATCGAAGCGGGCGAAAAGCTTGTTGGCGGCCGAGGAGGTGTTGACGACCACCGCTTGGGAGGACAGCAGCCGTTCCAGCAGCAGATTAGTCAGGAGGAACGGCGCCAGGTGGTTCACCTGGAAAGTCAGTTCATGGCCATCCTCGGTCTCCGTTCGCTGGCGCAATATGGCACCCGCATTATTCGCCAGGAGATCGATCCGTGGATACCGGTCCTGCAGAGCCGCGGCCAGCCGCCTCACGTCCTCAAGCCGGGAGAAGTCCACTGTGTACCAGTCAGCCCCTATGCTTCCGGCAACGGCAGCCGTCTTTTCGGGGTTACGTCCCACCACCACGACCCGCCATCCACGCCCCGCCAGTTCCCGGGCTGCAGCCGCACCAATGCCGTCGCTGGCGCCGGTGATCACCGCCGTCTTCTGGTCTGGTCGATGCTCCATGGATGACCTCCTCGATCGCTTTCGAACCT
>NZ_DALZXY010000011.1:3260-20961 GCF_031988865.1 Arthrobacter sp. | reverse complement strand
CAGCCACGTGAGCCGGGGGTCGGTAAGGGCGGGGCGTATTTCGGCTAACCGCTTCTGGGGTATGCAGCCGGTGGCTACCCTGAGGAAGGGTGACGGACCAGCAGCTATATGAATAAGGAATCCCCTCAAATCCCGTATATAAGGAGGAGATAGGTTATGGAACTTATTCCGGGCATCGATCCGGCCGTACCACCCAGCGGCACCGGCTGTGTTGAGTGCCTCCAGCAGGAAGGCTGGTGGTTTCACCTGCGCCGATGTGCCGAGTGCGGCCACGTCGGCTGCTGCGACGCGAGCCCCGGGCAGCACGCCACCGCGCATTGGCAGTCGACCGGACATCCCATTGTCCGCAGCTTTGAACCCGGGGAAGACTGGTTCTACAGCTATCCGGAAGACGCCATGTTCGAAGGTCCGGCCCTGGCCCTTCCGCTGGCACACCCGAACAGCCAGCCCGTGCCGGGCCCGGCCGGGTATGTGCCCTCCAATTGGATGAGCCTGCTCCACTAAGCTCCGGCCCGGGCTCCAGAACATGGCCGAAAGCCACGGCGAAGGTCCACACTCTATCCAGCCGCACCGTCCGGGAACCACGCAGGAGAAGCCCGAGTCCGCGGACCTGGGGCATCTCCCAAGCACAGCGGCGGGCGGGCCCGGCTACCGGGGCGCGTCCTTATGTATTACCGGCATGTATTACCGGCGGACCGGAGCGGAAGGGGGCGTTGATACAGTTATGAGACCCGTAAGCACGGCCCGCACCACTTTTGCGACAGCTTTCAGTGGCTTGACCTGATGGTTCACCAGAAGGCTGCCGTGACGGGCGTTGAGAAGATTTCAGTTGGTGCACGGCCGGCAGGCCGGCCCCAACAAGGCAGGAACAGGAGGGGTCGTTGCCCCGCATCACCGCCCCGACAGTCGCTGAGCACCGGGCAGCTCAGCAAAGGGCCCTCCTCAGCGCAGCCAGAACCCTCCTGGCACGGACCGGCGAGGCCCCGAGCATGGCAGAAGTTGCGGCGCTGGCCGGCCTCGCCCGTCCGAGTGCCTACCAGTACTACAAGTCCCGCACGGATCTCCTCCACGCCCTGGTGCTTGATGTTTTCCCGCGCTGGGCACAGCGCGTGGAACTGGCCATGGCCGAGGAAGAGCTGCCCGCGGACCGGATCCTCGCTTACGTCCTGACTAACATCACCCTGGTCGCAGAAGGCGAACACGCCGTCGGGCGGGTGCTGGCAGCCGTTGCCCCGAGCGAGGAACTCGATGCTCAGAGTTCCCGTATGCACCAGCAGCTGCTCGACCCGCTGGTCGGCGCACTCGAGGAGATGGGCGCCCCCGACCCTGCGGTCACGGCTGAACTCATCAATGCGATCGTCCACACTGGAACCCGCCTGCTCGAAGCCGGCACCCCGCATGTACAGGTACAGCAACGTGTACGGGAGCTCCTGGGGCCCTACGTTCGTGAACATGGCGGAAAAGCCAAGGAGACAACACTGTGACTTCCCCGTTCCACCGATTCTGGCCCGCCTTCCTGGCAGCCGACGTCGTACTCATCATTACCTTCGCCGCCCTTGGCCGGGACACACACGCCCACGGACTGGATCCGGCCGGCGTCCTGCTCACGGCCTCGCCGTTCATCGCCGCCTGCCTGGGCGGGTGGCTGGCACTTCGTGCCTGGCGGCGTCCAGCTGCACTGTGGCCCACAGGCATCTTCCTCTGGCTCATCACGGCGGGCGCAGGGCTGGCCATCCGTTTCCTGGCCGGAGGCGGGACGGCGCTGAGCTTCCAGTTGGTGACCTTCGGCGTGCTGGCAGCCTTCCTCCTGCTCCCCCGTGCGGCCTGCTCCCTGCTTGTCCTCAGGCACGCACGCCGCGATTCCACTAGGCTCAAGGAAAGGGCTTGACATTCCCCGCCCTGCAGGACCAGAAAGGCACGCCATGATCACCGCTTTCGTACTCATCCAGACCGACTCCGCCCGGATCCCCGAATGCGCCGAGGAGATCTCCGAAATCGAGGGCATCAGCGAGGTTTACTCGGTCACCGGTGAATGGGACCTCATCGCCGTCGCCCGCGTACGCCGGCACGAGGACCTTGCCGACACGATCGCGAACCGGCTTTCAAAGGTTCCCGGAGTGATCGGCACCACCACCCAAATCGCCTTCCGGGCTTACTCCCAGCACGATCTTGACGCTGCGTTCTCGCTCGGCTTCGAGGGGTAATTAGGCCAGCTAAACGGGCACTTCGTACCCCTAAATCAGCGTTGGGCACAACGTTTGGGTAACGAACTTTCCTGTGATGCACGCAATGACATGCACAAAAAGGGAGGCAGACCGCTCGGGTCCGCCTCCCTTTTTTGCTGTCCGGGCTGGCCTCTACTGCGTAACTTCCACCCAGCGGTCGAGGGCTGCCCGCGCACGTCCGCTGTCCACGGATTCCTCCGCCCGCCTGAGGGCTGCACGCAGCCGGTCCGTCAATGTCCCTTCGGCGGCGGGGTCCAGCGCGACCAGGGCCGCCGCAGCATTGAGCAGCACAGCGTCCCGAACCGGGCCTTTGTCTCCGGCCAGGACACTGAGTACGACGCCGGCGTTGGCGGCGGCGTCACCGCCGCGCAGATCGTCCAGCGTGGCCCTCGCGATCCCGAGGTCCAGCGGATCCACTACGGAGCGCTCTATGGCACCGTTACGCACCTCCCAGACGGTAGACGATCCCGTCGTCGTCAGTTCATCCAGCCCGTCACCACCCCGGAAGACCAGCGCGCGCACGCCCCGGGCGGCCAGCACACCGGCGATGAGCGGCGCAAGGCGTTCGTCCGCGACGCCAACCGCCGAAGCGGACGGGCGGGAGGGGTTGGTTAGCGGGCCCATGAAGTTAAACGCTGTGGCCACACCCATGTCGCGGCGGGCGACGGCGGCATAGCGCATGGACGGATGGAATACCTGGGCGAAGCAGAAAGTGATTCCCGCCTCGACGGCCGCTTCGGCAACACGCTCAACCGGCAGGTCCAGCCGCACGCCGAGGGCTTCGATGACATCCGCGGATCCGGAGGACGACGACGCCGCCCGGTTGCCGTGCTTAACAACCTTGGCTCCGGCTCCGGCGCAGACGAGGGCGGCCATGGTCGAGATGTTTACAGTGTTGTGCCGGTCTCCGCCCGTGCCCACGATGTCAAGCGTCTCTCCCGGAATCTCGATGGGCCGGGCGTTCTCCAGCATCGCTTCGACGAGGCCGGTGAGTTCGCCGACACTTTCACCCTTGGCCCGCAGGGACACGAGAAAACCGGCTATCTGCGCGTCCGATGCGTCTCCGGCCATGATTGTGTTCATTGCCCACCTGGTCTGCTCGGTGGCCAGGTCCTCCCCCGCGATGAGCGCGTTAATCAGCGTCGGCCAGGTGTGCTTGGAACTCGGAAACGTACTCACACAACCTAGGTTATCTACGAATCGTAGAAAATGCTGATTTGTTTCCGGAGGTTCAGTTCCGCGCCGTTATTGGGAAGCGGGCGGTTTGGGAACGAATCAGACGCGCCGTTCGTACGGTTACGTTGGTGAACTGGGCAGTTTTGCGGCCATAATGTCTATGTGACAACAGCGACCCATGCCCCCAGTACCCCGGCTCACCCCACGCTGAACCGCCCCAATATGGTCTCCGTAGGGACCGTGGTGTGGCTCTCAAGCGAACTCATGTTCTTTGCTGCGCTTTTCGCGATGTACTTCACTCTCCGCTCAACCTCGGGCGAGATGTGGGAGATCGAGACAGCCAAGCTGAACGTGCCTTTCGCTTTCGTGAACACGGTGATCCTTGTCTCCAGTTCCTTTAGCTGCCAGTTCGGCGTCTTTGCCGCCGAACGGCTCCAGCCCCGCCGCACCGGCGGCTTCTTCCAGATTGCACGATGGGGAATGGTCGAGTGGTTCTTCCTGACCTTCATCCTCGGAGCGATCTTCGTGTCCGTCCAGGCATACGAATACGCCGAACTCGTGTCCCACGGGATCTCGCTTTCCTCGAATGCCTACGGATCCTCGTTCTACATCACCACCGGTTTCCACGGCTTGCACGTGGCCGGCGGCCTGATCGCCTTCCTGTTCATCATCGGACGCGCCTATGCTGCCAAGCGGTTCGGCCACTTCGAGGCGACCTCGGCGATCGTGACGTCCTACTACTGGCACTTCGTCGACGTGGTCTGGATTGCCCTCTTCGTCATCATCTACTTCCTCAAGTAGCCAGCCTGGGCATCACCACACCCGATTCAAAGTGGCACGAGCAACCAAAAGACCACACAAGTTAGGAACCACTAAGTGAAGGCACTATCGCAAAGGCGACGTCACCCCTTGGCAGCAGTAGTGCTGCTGCTGCTGGGCCTCATCGTTACGGGCGGCATTTATGCAGCTGCCAGCGGAGCGAACCAGGCCCAGGCCGCCACCACCTACACTGCCGATGATGTGCAGCAGGGCGAGAAGCTTTTCATTGCCAACTGCGCCACCTGCCACGGCATGGAGGCCTCCGGCACCGAGAACGGTCCGTCCCTCGTGGGCGTTGGAGCGGCCTCTGTCGATTTCCAGGTCGGCACCGGCCGTATGCCGATGGCTATGCAGGGCCCGCAGGCCCAGCAGAAGCCGGCACAGTTCAACGAAGAACAGACCGCGCAGCTGGCAGCCTTCGTGGCTTCCCTTGGTGCCGGTCCCGCCGTTCCGGAAGATCAGTACCTCGAAACCACCGGCGATGCAGCTGCCGGCGGAGAGCTGTTCCGCGTGAACTGCGCCATGTGCCACAACGCAGCAGGCGCCGGTGGCGCCCTGACCCGCGGCAAGTTCGCTCCCGCGCTTGAGGGTGTCAACGAGGAGCACATCTACGAGGCCATGGTCACCGGCCCGCAGAACATGCCGGTCTTCTCCGACGCCAACATCAGCCCCGAGGAGAAGCAGGACATCATCACCTTCCTGAAGACCGTTGAAGCCAACGGATCTCCCGGTGGCGCCGAACTCGGTTCACTTGGTCCGGTCTCCGAAGGCCTGTTCATCTGGACAGCCGGTCTCGGCCTCATTATTGCTTTCACCATCTGGTTGACCTCCCGGTCTTCCTAACCATCGCCGCGCTCACCCCCTGGGGTGACATCACAGTTACACATAGGTCTACTAATGCAGTTTCAAGAGAAGGATGAGGGGGATCATGGGCGACCATAGTCACGGCAGTCCGAACACCTCGGGCACCGTTGCTACGGCTGGCCAGGGCGTAGAAGGGGAATTCCAGAATCCTGGTCTTCCCCCGCACCGCCCTCGCCTGGCCGACACGGATCCCCGGGCAGAGAAGCGCGCCGAAAAGCAGGTGGCGATTCTCTTCGCCATCTCGGTCATCGGCACCCTGCTCTTTTTCTACGCGTATTTCTTTATCCGCCTGGATGAGACCCTCGGTACCCTGCGGGTGCAGAACCTCTTCCTCGGCCTCGGCACCGCTTTTGCGATGCTCGGCATCGGCGTCGGCATCGTGCACTGGGCCAAGACCCTTATGCCGGACCACGAAGTCATCGAGGAACGCCACGAGGTCCGTCCCGAAGAGGACCGCATCGTTGCCGAGAAGATGATCGGCGATATCGTCGACGAGACCGGCATCAAGCGCCGCCCGCTCATCCGCAACACCCTCCTGGGCGCCGTCGCACTCGCACCGCTTCCCGCGATCGCAATGTTCCGCGACCTGGGTCCGCTCCCCGGCAACACCCTGCGCCACACCATGTGGGACAGCGGCGTACGCCTCACACGGGACCCCAGCGGAACCCCGATCAAGGCATCGGACGTCACCCTCGGATCCGCGTTCCACGTGATCCCCGAAGGCCTGAACGACGCCGAGAACAAGCTGGAAGAAAAGGCCAAGGCTGTTGTCCTGCTGATGCGCCTGGATCCTTCCGAGCTGAACCCCTCCCCCGGGCGCGAGGACTGGTCGGTTGACGGCATCGTGGCCTACTCGAAGATCTGCACGCACGTCGGCTGCCCGGTTGCACTCTACGAGCAGCACACGCACCACCTGCTTTGCCCGTGCCACCAGTCCACCTTCGACCTGACGCAGGAATGCGCGGTCATCTTTGGACCGGCCGTCCGGCCGCTGCCCCAGCTGCCGATCGCCGTTGACGACGAAGGTTACCTCGTTGCCACCAGCGACTTCACCGAACCCGTTGGACCGAGCTTCTGGGAGCGTGGCTGATCATGACTGCTAGCTCTGTTTCCTACGAGCCGAAGACCAAGCTCGGGCGCATCACAAACTTCGTCGACAGCCGCGTAAGCGGATCCATGATGGTCAAGGAATTCGGCCGCAAGGTCTTTCCCGATCACTGGTCCTTTATGTTTGGTGAAGTTGCGCTCTACACCTTCGTCATCCTGCTCCTCTCCGGAACGTTCCTGACGTTCTTCTTCGACCCGTCCATGGCGGAAACCCACTATGACGGCAGCTATGTGCCGCTCAAGGGTGTCGAAATGTCGGTGGCCTACGCTTCGTCGCTGGATATCTCCTTCGATATCCGCGGCGGCCTCTTCATGCGCCAGGTCCACCACTGGTCAGCCCTGCTGTTCGTGGCCTCGGTATCCGTGCACATGCTGCGCGTTTTCTTCACCGGTGCCTTCCGCAAGCCGCGCGAACTCAACTGGGTTGTCGGCGGCGTCCTGCTGATCCTGGCCCTTGCTGCCGGCTTCACCGGATACTCCCTCCCGGATGACCTGCTCTCAGGCAACGGTCTGCGCATCATTGATGGTGTTATCAAGGCTGTTCCCGTCGTCGGTACCTACATCAGCTTCTTCCTCTTCGGCGGAGAGTTCCCTGGCACCGATATCATTGGCCGCCTGTACGTGCTGCACATCCTCCTGGTACCGGCTCTCATCCTGCTGATGATTGCCATCCACCTCTTTATGGTCGTTATCCACAAGCACACCCAGTGGCGCGGCCCGGGACGTACCAACAACAACGTTGTCGGTTTCCCGGTTGGTCCTGTATACGCGGCGAAGGCCGGTGGATTCTTCTTCATCGTCTTCGGCATCATCGCCTTCATCTCCGCCGTCTTTACGGTCAACCCCATCTGGAACTACGGTCCTTACGACCCCTCCCCCGTCTCGGCAGGCACCCAGCCTGACTGGTACATCGGCTGGGTCGACGGCGCGCTGCGACTGATGCCGGGCTGGCTGGGCGGGTTCCCGCTCGAATGGAACATTCCGTTCCCCTGGGGCGTAAACACCCTGTCCCTGAACGTCCTGATCCCGGCACTTATTCCGGCAGGCATCGTCTTCACGCTGCTCTTCACCTGGCCGTGGATCGAAGCCTGGGTCACCAAGGACAAGCGGATCCACAACCTGCTGGACCGCCCGCGCAACGCTCCGACCCGTACCGCCATCGGCGTAGCCGGCGTCATCTTCTACTGCGTGATGTGGGCAGCTGCCAGCTCCGACCTCATCGCCACGCACTTCCTGGTGTCGCTGAACGATGTCACGTACTGGCTGCGTTTCCTGTTCTTCTTCGGCCCGGTCATTGGCTTCATCGTGGCCCGCCGCATCGCCCTGGCGCTGCAGCGCAAGGACCGCGAGATTGTGCTCCACGGCGTGGAAAGCGGCCGTATCGTCCGCCTGCCGCACGGTGAGTACATCGAAGTTCACGAACCGCTCGACGAGTACAAGCGCTACAAGCTGGTTGCTTTCGATTCGCCCGAGGTCCTGCCGGCCCAGCCGGATGCCAGGGGCAAGATCAGCGGGCGGGAGAAGCGCCGCGGTGCCATCTCCCGGTTCTTCTTCGAGGACCGCGTTGCTCCGGTGTCTCCCGCCGAGCTCGAAGCAGCACACCATCACGAAGCGCCTGCCGAAGTTGAGGCAAGCGAAGAGGACCAGGCTTCGATCGAGAAGCACTAGCCCACTCTGAAGAAGCCCCCGGCCAGCAACTGCTGGCCGGGGGCTTCCTGCGTTAAGGCGGGTTCAATGTGCCGATATGTGGAGCCTGGGTTTGTTGGCTGGGGGTCCGGGTGCCTGGACGAAAGGCTGTGGGTGCGGTCACCGGCCTCATTGCCTGTGAGGCTCCGCGGTTATCCCCTGTTTGAAAGCTGGTGGCCGATCTCATGGGCCAGTTCCGTGAAGGCCTGGGTGGCGGCGCTCCGGTAGGCATCCTGGCGGAAAAGGAGCGCAGCGGTTCGGGCGGGCAGGGGCGGATCGAGGGAGACCGAAACCAGGTTGGGGTGGCCGTGGGTGATCGCATCCGGCAGGACCGTTGCCAGAGGGGTGCGTTCAACGATTTCGATGAGCGCCTGAATGGAGTTCGCCTCCACCGTGATTCTGGGGTCGATCCGTTGACCGGCGAGATACGCATCGATGTGGCTGCGCGTGGCGAAATCCCCGCTGAGCAGCGCTAGCTGGAGGCCGCCCAGCGCCTGTACGGACAGGGCGGCAAAGGCCTCCTGTGGCCCCGGCCTGCGGGTGACAAGGCTCAGGGTCTCGGTGAAGAGGGAGACTGCACTTATGCCCGGTGCAGGTGCGTCCGAGAAGGCGATACCGAGGTCAAGTTCATCACTTAGCAGTGCGCCTTCGATGTGATCCTGGGTCATTTCGGTAAATGTCAGACTGATGCCGGGGTTCCGCGAGCCAAATTCAGCGACCAGCGGTCCGAGGAGATAGGCCGTAAAGGTGGGCGTCGCTCCCAGACGAAGGTGACCTCGGGACAGGTCTTCCACGTCGTTGATGGCTCGTTCGGCGGCTGCCAGGTCCCGCAGGGCCTGGCGGGCATGCGTGGCGTACACTTCCCCGGCATCGGTGAGCCGCACTGTGCGTCCGGTTCGGTCAAGCAGCTGAACCCCCAGCAGCCGCTCCAACTGCTTGATCTGCTGAGAGAGGGTGGGCTGGGCTATCCCCAGTTCGTCGGCCGCATAGGTGAAACTGCGCTGCTCAGCAACGGCGAGCAGATAGCGGAGGTGGCGTAGTTCGATGGCGGCCATGCAGCCATCATAGATGAGAACTATGGAATCGCGTCACAGAGACTCTTGGACTCTATAGCTGTTGGTCGGGCAGAGTGACATTGTCGGCCCATCAAAGCCGGCCAGCACTAAAGGAGCAACCGATGCAGATCCTCACTGACGGAATTGACCACTTCCAAAAAGACGTATTCCCGGCCAAGGCGGAACTGTTCGCCCATTTGGCCGATCACCACGCACCGCACACACTTTTTATTGGTTGTTCGGATGCCCGCGTTGTACCGGAACTGATCACCGGCACCGAACCCGGGGACCTTTTCGTCATTCGCACCGCGGGCAACCTGGTTCCCGCTTTTACCCCGGAAGCAGACGGGGTCGCAGCTAGCATCGAATATGCCGTGGCTACGCTCGGCGTCCGGGACATCATCATATGCGGGCATTCAGCCTGCGGGGCGATGACCGCGCTGGCCCAAGGCCAGGACCTAAGCGGCGCTCCAGCAGTCGCCAAGTGGCTGCGGCATGCAGATGCTTCACAGGCACGGACCACCACGGCGGGTGACGTTCCCGACCTGGTAAACCAGAACGTCCTCGCCCAGCTCGCAGACCTTGCAACGCACCCTTCGGTGGCCCAAGCCCTGGCGGAACGCAAGATTACTCTGCATAGCTGGGTCTTTGACATCCGTACCGGCCGCGTAACGGACCTGACGGAGGCCAGCGCCCCGCTGCCGGCCTAACTCGGGCCGGAGCGGTTCCATTTCCCCACTCCACGTTCAGTTACCCACCCTGACGTGGCCCTCCCCCAGAATAACCAAGAAAGAAGACAACAAATTATGCCACAAATTATGCTGCACTCCCAGTTCGACCCCACCGCCCGCCAGGCAATCGCCGTCGCCGCCGTTGAGGCGAAAATCATGAAGGACCTATCCTGGAAACAGATTGCCGATGCGTCTGGTCTCTCTGTCGCTTTCACCACGGCCGCTATCCTCGGCCAGCATCCGCTGCCGGAAGGAGCCGCCAAGGCAGTTGCTGAGCTCCTTGACCTGGACGAGCATGCGGCCTTGCTGCTCCAAGCTGTTCCCACCCGCGGCTCGATCCCCGGAGGGATCCCCACCGATCCCACCATCTACCGCTTCTACGAAATGCTCCAGGTTTACGGGACCACGCTCAAGGCCCTGGTTCATGAGGAGTTCGGCGACGGCATCATATCCGCGATCAACTTCAAACTCGACGTCAAAAAGGTAGCCGACCCCGAGGGTGGCGAACGTGCCGTTATCACCTTGGACGGAAAGTACCTGCCGACCAAGCCGTTCTGATCCAACCGCCGTAAAGGAAGCTGACTGGGCGGGCCGGAACAACTTTCCTGCCCGCCCTGCAGATCCGGGGCATTGAGCCCCGCGCCGGAACGGTCACCCCGACGTGTTGCGGCCGTGATTGATGTGAAGCACCGTCCTAGAGCTCGAACGGGACCTTAGAGGGCAATGGATACCTGCGCACCGGGTGATCAAGGTCGTCATACGGGGCCGAACCAATACTCAGCTTCGTGAAGTCAAGGCGGGACTCGCGAAGGACAACGAGGATACCCTTGACCGCGAGTTTCACGTCAGGGACCAGGCACAGGATGTTCAGCTTATACGGGCTGAAACCCGTCTCCTCCACCGACCCCAGGCCTCGCCAGGCGAAGTAAGTGCCGATGGCTGTTGAGGCCTTGTGCTCCAGATAGCGGTCCCGCTCCGTGCCGTCGCGTGACTTGAGCGCAAACTGGGCAATCACCCAGTGCTGTTCCTCTTCGGGAATCTCCGCGTAGCCCTCAGCTGCGGCGGCGTCACCGAACTTGGTGAGCAGTGCCTCCGCTGCGTCTGTAACGACGTCCTCGCGGATGGACACGGTGCCTTCATTGCCCACCCTCCCCTTCGTCGTCATGATTGTCCCGTCCTCGGGCTCGTAGACGGCTTCCTTGAACAGCATCGCGCGCGGCGGGTCCGGCTTGTACATCCTCAGGATCTCCATTCGGCGATCCCTCCATTCTTGTGTCAGGTCGCCTGGTGGCGTCCGGGGTGGTAGGAGCGCGGCGTCCTGATACCTGGCCGCTGGAGCGGTACCCAGAGCTTGTATCGGTCGGCGCGGTAATAGGAAACGGAATAGTCGACCATCGAGCGGGAGACGTACGCGTGCCGCTGAATCTTCAGCAGCGGAGCGCCCAGCTCAACGTTGAGCAGACGCGCGATGGAAGCAGAGGCAGCAGTTGCCTCGATAGTGTCCTCACCCCATTCGATGACCATCCCGTAACGCTCGCTGAGCACCCGGTAGAGGGAAGTGGGGGGCTCTTCGTCGAGCATCCCCGGGACGTGCCAGGCTGGAATGAAGTTCTCGTCGACGCTCATTGGCTCACCATCGGCAAGCAGCTGCCGCCGGAATCGGACGACGGGCTGTCCGGGATCGATTTGCAGTTCCCGGGCGACGAGGTGGGACGCGCCGACCTGTTCAAAGGTGAGCACGCGGGCGTCCGGCACCATGCCGCGCCGGTGCATTTCTTCGCTGTAGGAGGTGAGCTTGATCTGCAGGTCCATTTTGGGCCTGGCCACGAAGGTGCCTACTCCGACGACCCGTTCCAGGATCTCGTCCGCGACGAGGGCGTCGATGGCCTGGCGAACCGTCATCCGGGCCACCCCGAAGTGCTCGGCCAGTTCGCGTTCGGACGGCACCGACTCTCCGGCCGGAGCGTACTGCTCGACGAAGCGGCGGAGCATGCCCTCCAGCTGGCGGTGCTTGGGCACACCGGAGGCCGGGTCAATGTTCTCGGGGAAATCCCTCAGGGCTCTTTGGATCACAGACTGAGCCGGAGACAGGCAGGCAGAACGGTCATTCGGGCGGACCCCTTCATAAGGATTGCGGCGCTCTCTCTAGGATACCGGCCGACCCGGGATCCAGGACGGCGGGTAAGACCGCGTTCGGGACAGCAAAAGGGAGGGCCCGCAGAATCTGCGGGCCCTCCCAATTGATTAGCTTCAGCTGTTTGGCGCGAAGCCTAGTGTGCGTGGTTTCCACGGCTGTACTCGAAGACCCACCCAATCAGGGCAACTACGGCGAGGCCGGCACTGATGTAGAAAACCCACCAGCCAACAGCCAGGCCGAGGAATCCTCCGGCGGCGGCTGTCGCCAGGACCAGAGGCCACCAGCTCCACGGGCTGAAGAAGCCCTGTTCGCCGGAACCTTCATGGATTTCCGCGTCAATCCGATCCTCGGGACGCATTCCAATCCGGCGGCCGGTGAAGGCAAGGTAGAAGCCGATCATCAGCGACATGCCCGCTGTCAGGAAAAGGGCCAGGAAGCCAACCGGTTCCATCCATTCCACGAGGTAGCCGTAAGCAATGCCGACTACGAGGAAGAACGGAGACATCAGAAGGAAGAGCTTGGACTCGATTTTCACTTGACGCTCTCCTGACGGTCAGCTGAGCCGTATACCTTGCCCGGTGCGGACTCGTGCGTGACGGTCTGCTGAAGTTCCGGATGGTGCAGGTCAAGTGCCGGACGCTCCGAGCGGATGCGCGGCAGTGAGGTGAAGTTGTGACGCGGCGGCGGGCAGGACGTTGCCCACTCGAGCGAGGCACCGAAGCCCCAAGGGTCATCAACCTCGACCTTTTTGCCATGACGCCAGGTGATGTACACGTTCCAGAAGAACGGGATCAGCGAGGCACCCAGGACAAACGAAGCGATGGTGGAGAACTGGTTCATCGCGGTGAAGTTATCCTCCACCAGGTAGTCAGCGTAACGGCGCGGCATGCCGATGACACCAAGCCAGTGCTGGATCATGAACGTGCCGTGGAAGCCCAGGAACAGCAGCCAGAAGTGAATCTTGCCGAGGCGTTCGTTGAGCATCTTGCCGGTCCACTTCGGCCACCAGAAGTAGAAGCCGGCGAACATCGCGAAGACGACGGTACCGAAGACCACGTAGTGGAAGTGCGCAACCACGAAGTAGGTATCGGAGACGTGGAAGTCCAGCGGCGGGGCCGAGAGGATGATGCCGGTCAGGCCGCCGAAGAGGAACGTGATCAGGAAGCCAATGCTCCAGAGCATCGGGGTCTCGAACGTAATCGATCCCCGCCACATAGTGCCGACCCAGTTGAAGAACTTCACGCCTGTTGGCACCGCGATCAGCATGGTCATGAATGCGAAGAACGGAAGCATCACAGCGCCGGTTACGTACATGTGGTGTGCCCACACGGTCACGGACAGGGCAGCGATGGCGATGGTTGCATAAACCAGGCCCTTGTAGCCGAAGATCGGCTTGCGGCTGAAGACCGGGAAGATCTCCGAGACGATGCCGAAGAACGGCAGGGCGATGATGTACACCTCAGGGTGGCCGAAGAACCAGAACAGGTGCTGCCAGAGGATTGCTCCACCGTTTTCCGGGTCGAAGATATGAGCTCCGAAGCGGCGGTCAGCGCCGAGGGCGAACAGAGCAGCGGCCAGCGGCGGGAACGCCATGAGAATGAGGATGGCCGTCACGAGGGTGTTCCAGGTGAAGATCGGCATACGCCACATGGTCATGCCCGGGGCACGCATGCAGATAATCGTGGTGATGAAGTTAACGCCACCGAGGATCGTGCCGAAGCCGGAAAGCGCGAGGCCGAAGACCCACAGGTCACCACCCACGCCGGGTGAGAACGTTGTATTAGACAACGGAGCGTAAGCAAACCAGCCGAAGGACGCGGCACCCTGAGGGGTGATGAAGCCCGAGACGGCGATGATGCTGCCAAGAAGGAAGAACCAGAAGGCCAGCGCGTTCAGCCGCGGGAAGGCGACGTCGGGCGCGCCGATCTGCAGGGGCATGATCACGTTCGCGAAGCCGGCAAACAGCGGCGTTGCGAACATCAGGAGCATTACGGTGCCGTGCATGGTGAACAGCTGGTTGTACTGTTCCTTGGTCTGCAGGATCTGCATACCGGGTTCGAACAGCTCAGCACGGATGACCAAGGCCATCACGCCGCCGAGGCAGAAGAAGATAAATGCGGCTATCAGGTACATGTACCCGATGGTCTTGTGGTCAGTGGAGGTGATCCAGTTGACGACGATGCGCCCCTTGGAGACCGGTACGACGCGCGGTGTTACCTGCGTGCCTGATTCCTGCGAAGTGTATTCCAGGGTAGTCATTGCTTCCTCCTACCTCCTTACTTCGTGGGATTCAGGTTGGTGTTGCGGTCGTATTCCGCACCCAGCTGGCCATCATTGAGGGTGGCCAGGTAGGCCTCGTACTCGGCCTCGGAAACGACCTTCACGTTGAAGAGCATCTCAGAGTGGTACTCGCCGCAAAGCTCGGCGCACTTTCCTTCGAAGGTGCCTTCCTGCTGCGGGGTGAGAGTGATGTAGTTGGTCCGGCCCGGAACCATGTCCTTCTTCTGCAGGAACGCGGGAACCCAGAACGAGTGGATAACATCGCGGGCATTCAGCTGCAGTTCAACGGACTTGTTCACGGGGAGGTACAGGGTCGGAATCTGGGATTCGTCCTTCTCTCCGCCGTCAAGGTTCACCTGGACGCCGCTGTAGTACTTGTCTTCATTGACATAGTTGAAGTCCCAAGACCACTGCTTGCCGCGGACGTCGACGACGACGTCGGGATTGTCATCGCGGGCCTCAATGGCGCGGATGTCCTGGTCCGTGAAGAAGAAGAGCACCAGCACCATAAAGAGCGGGATAGCCGTGTAGAAGATTTCCAGCGGCAGGTTGTAGCTCAGCTGACGGGGGTAGCCCGTCTCATTCTTGCGGCGCCGGTACGCGATGATGCACCAGAGGATCAGTCCCCAGGTGAGGATGCCCACTGCCAGCGCAGCGATCCATGAATTGACCCAGAGGTCCATGATGCGGCCGGTGTGATTGGTCGTGTCGTGTTCCGTGGGCAACCAGCCCTTTTGGACATCTGACGAACAACCCGATAAAAACAACGCGCCGGCCGACGTTACGGCTGAGATCTTTAAGATCCTGGCGCGTCGGCTGCTGGTTCGGTCCTGCGAACTCACAGACGGCCCTTCCTCTTGTTACGTGCAAGTGCGGCACAGCGGACTAAAACCCCCAGCTGCGCACGATCAGTTTTACTACTACGTGTAGAGCTTACCCCGGACGCGGCGCTGTCCAGTGACAGACGGCACCGCGTGCCGGACAGAATACCCTCTATTACGGCCCGAAAGCCGCGGCTGCGTCCTAGTGGAAGGAGTCTCCACAGGCACAGGACCCACCGGCGTTGGGATTGTCGATGGTGAAGCCCTGCTTCGAAATGGTGTCCTCAAAATCGATGGAGGCCCCAGACAGGTACGGCACGCTCATCTTGTCGACGATGACTTCTACGCCATCGAAGTCGCGTACCGCATCTCCCTCCAGCACCCGCTCATCGAAGTAGAGCTGGTAGATCAGGCCCGAGCAGCCTCCGGGCTGCACAGCCACCCGCAGGCGAAGGTCAGTGCGGCCTTCCTGCTCCAGGAGGGAGCGTACTTTGCCGGCTGCCACGTCGGACAGCGCCACTTCGTGGATGGGCAGTTCTGCTTCCGCTTCCGTACCGGTCAGGCCGGAGGCGTTTTCACTCGTGGAAGTGCTCATTGCTTCTCTCTTTCCGTCCGGGCACCCGGTCCGCCAGCGAAGACATTTCACTACCGCTGCCGGGCCGGGAAGCCAGTTCACTCCATCCTACGTCGGGGCACCCCCGGTCCTGTAACCGCCTAGGGCGTTTCCTGCGTTCCGAGGCGTGCCAAGAGCAGCGCCTCGGCCAGAATGGCGTTCTCAAAGTCGCCGAGTTCCAGTGATTCGTTGGCGGAATGCGCACGGGAGTCCGGATCTTCAACCCCGGTGATCAGGATCTGCGCTGCTGGGAAGACCTCGACCAGGTCCGCGATAAAGGGAATGGAACCGCCGACCCCCATTTCGACCGGGGTGGTGCCCCACGCGGTTTCCAAGGCCCAGAGGGCGGTCTGCGCGGCGGGCGCTGACGTGTCGGTGGCGAAGGCATTGCCCCTCTCCCCCGGGGTGAACAGAACCTCCGCGCCAAATGGACGGTGCGCGTCGAGGTGTCGGGCGACGGCGTCCATCGCAGCCTCGGGGTCCTGTCCCGGTGCAAGGCGAAGGCTGAATTTTGCCCGCGCCACCGGCTGGATCGTGTTTGAAGCCATGGCCACCGACGGCACGTCGATGCCGATGATGGAGAGGGCCGGCTTGGTCCACAGCCGCGAGGCAATGGAGCCGGTGCCTGCCAGCTGCACCGAGTCCAGGACTGAAGAGTCGGCCCGGAAGTCCTGCTCCGGGTAGTCCACCGCGGCGTCGTCAAAACCGGCAAGCCCGTCAATGGCCAGGCTTCCCTGCTCATCGTGGAAGGTACTGATCAGCCGGGCCAGCAGCGTCGGCGCGTCCAGCACCGGGCCGCCGAACATGCCTGAATGGACGGCGTGGCCCAGTACGCGCACTTCGAACGTACCGTCCACCAGTCCGCGCAGGCTGGTGGTGAGCGCCGGGGTACCGACCTTCCAGTTTCCAGAGTCAGCAACGACGATTACGTCTGCCTGAAGCAGGTCGCGGTGCGTCTCAAGGAACTTGCGGAAGGTGGGTGAGCCGGCTTCCTCTTCACCTTCGATGAAGAACGTGATGCCGACGCCGGACTCGGCGCCCAGGACCTCGTCCAGGGCACGGAGCGCGCCGACGTGCACCATGATGCCGGCCTTGTCATCTGCCGCCCCGCGTCCGTAAAGACGGCCGTTCCGTTCGGTAGCGGTGAAGGGCTCCGTCTCCCAGAGCGCCGAATCCCCCGGCGGCTGGACGTCATGGTGCGCGTAGAGCAAGACGGTTGGCTTGCCCTCCTGCGCCGGGCGGCGGGCGACGACGGCGGGACCGCCGGGCTTTCCATCCTGCTCAACCCGAAGAACCTGTACATCTTGGAGTCCGGCGCCGCGCAGCAGCGCCGCCACCGCCTCCGCGGAACGGTCAAGGTTGGCCGGGTCGAAAGAATCCCAGGCGATGCCTGGGATGGCCACAAGGTTGATCAGGTCTTCTTTGGTGCGGGGAAAGGCTGCCGCTACGCTGGCGCGCAGCGCCGCTTCGTCCGGCAGTCTGCTGGAGGATCCGGGTGTAGATGTCATAGGGCAAACCCTACAACCGCGTTGCCCTGCTCCGACGCGTCCGCGCTGATCAGAGCGCAGAGACGCGTTGCATTACCTAGTCCTGTGCGCACGCGGGAGCAGCGCGGTTCAGGGTATCCTTGATGAGTGTTCGGACGAAAGAAAGAAGCGCCCACCGCGCAGGAAACTGTGGACAAGGCAGCCTCAGCCCAAGCGGAGCAGGCAGGGAAGGTTCAATCCCCGTCGGCTGGCAAGGGCGCTCCCACGCCGCGGCGCAAGGATCAGGTAGCTGCACGGCAGCGCCCGCTGGTGCCCAACGACCGCAAGGCTGCAAAGGATGCCAGCCGGGCTGCGATGCGTGAAGAGCGCCTCAAGACCCGCGCTGCACTAGACACCGGTGATGAGCGCTACCTGCCCGTACGCGACAAGGGCCCCAACCGGCGGTTCGTCCGCGACGTGGTGGATGCCCGCTGGAACGTGGGCGAGTTCGTAATGATCGCAGCAGCGGTCTTCGTCGTCGCCAGCTTTATCCAGAACCTCACCGTGCAGAGCTTTATCCTGATGGCCTTCTGGGCCCTGATCGTGCTCGTCATCATCGACAGCATTCGGATCCGCTTTATCCTGCGCCGCAGGCTCACCACTAAGTTCGGATCCCCGAACCAGGGTGACGTCTGGTACGGAATCTCCCGGGCACTGCAGC
>NZ_DALZXY010000011.1:0-3250 GCF_031988865.1 Arthrobacter sp. | reverse complement strand
GGTTCCGCCTGCCGAAGCCCCAGGTCCGCCGCGGCGATAAGGTCTCCTAAGCGAGCTAAGCCTATTCAGATAAAAAGGGAGAGACCGCATCTGCGGTCTCTCCCTTTTTATGTGGCCTATATATATGGCAGCGGGTTCAGCGGCTGCTGAAGAGCCAGGCTACCGGCTCCCCCGCTGCAGCTTGGCCAGCTGCCGGTTGATCCGGGCGGCCCAGAACGGCCCTTCATAGAGGAAAGCAGTGTAGCCCTGGACCAGGTTCGCCCCGGCATCAAGGCGGGCTTTGACATCGGCGCCGGTCTCCACGCCGCCAACGGAGATAATGACCGGGCCCTCCCCCAGCGCAGTGCGCAAGCGGCTCAGCACCTGCAGCGAACGCTCCTTCAACGGTGCTCCGCTGAGGCCGCCGACCCCGGCGGCAATAACAGTTTCCGGATCCGTGAGCAGGCCGTCACGGCGCACCGTGGTGTTGGTGGCCACCACGCCGTCGAGCTCTAAGTCGAGGGCAAGGCGTGCGACGTCGTCGATGTCTTCATCAGTGAGGTCAGGGGCGATCTTGACCAGCAGCGGAACGTGGCGTCCGGCCGTCTCGTCAGCTGTCTGTCCGACGCTGGCCAGCAGCGGGCGCAGCGACTCGATGTTCTGCAGCTGGCGCAGTCCCGGCGTGTTGGGTGAGCTGACGTTCACGACCAGATAGTCGGCGTCCGCGGCGAGCAGCCGGGTGCTCGCCAGATAGTCTTCAACGGCATCGGCGAGATCGACCTTCTTGGTCTTGCCGATGTTCACGCCGACGATGGGACGGTTCCTGCCCCAACGGCGGTGGAGGCCGTCAATTGCCTTCCGGATCCTCGGCGCTACCGCAGCCGCGCCGTCGTTATTAAAGCCCATCCGGTTGATCACCGCCCGGTCTTCGACGAGCCTGAACAGCCGCGGTTTGGCATTGCCCGGCTGGGCTTGTGCAGTGACGGTGCCTATTTCAACGTGGCCGAATCCGAGGTTGCTGAGCGCCACGATTCCGG
Organism: Arthrobacter sp.; assembly: GCF_031988865.1. Classification (NCBI taxonomy): domain Bacteria; kingdom Bacillati; phylum Actinomycetota; class Actinomycetes; order Micrococcales; family Micrococcaceae; genus Arthrobacter; species Arthrobacter sp. Next base: position 2,234 of record NZ_DALZXY010000011.1, on the reverse strand, counting down.
CGCCCTCCTTGTCGAATCCGGCGGCAACGCCGAAGGGCGAAGGGAAGGAGAGGCCAAGAGCTTCAGTGGCGAGTTCCGGGGCGGGCCGTGTGAGGGCACGCAGTATCGGAGCCGCGGGTGTGCAGGCTGCGGCACGGATCATTTCGTAGCCGGCTTTGTGGGCTTTTTCTGGGTCCATCCCGGAGAAGACAATCCGGAAGAACGTGGGGTAGACGCGCATGGCTTTAATGCTTCCATTCCGCGTCCCCGGCACCAAATCCATGGCCGGCCGCGGTGCCGGCAATGACGGGCAATGACATGGGTCCGGTGCAGTAATCTCGGTGTATGGGGCAAAACTGGCAACCGGACTGGCTCGGCGACGGCTACCGCTATCTGACTCTCGAACTGGGGAAAGACGATGAAGGCCCGGTGGTGGCCACATTGGTGTCCTACACTGCCGAGCCCCCTCCCCCGCCGTCGTTCCTGGGCCGGCTGCGCGCCGCGGTTTCCCGGTCCCGGATTCCGGTCGAGCCGGTGCCGGTCCACGCGGTCATCTACATCCATGGCTGGGCCGACTACTTTTTCCAGACCGAACTGGCCGTATTCTGGGCCGCCAGGGGTGTCGCCTTTTACGCCCTGGACCTGCGCAAATACGGGCGGAGCCTCCGTCCGGGGCAGTCCGAGGGGTTCATTACCGATCTCGCCGAGTACGACGCCGACATCGAGGCGGCGCTGGCAGCCGCCACGGAGGACATCCACACCTCCAAGGGTGCGGAGACCCCCGTGCGGATATCCCTGATGGCCCACTCCACCGGCGGACTGGTGGCCTCGCTGTGGGCCAGCCGGAATCCGGGCCGGATCGAGACATTGATCCTGAACAGTCCCTGGCTGGAACTACGGGGCAGCTCCCTGACCCGCAACGCGGCCGCAGGCCTGCTGGAGCCGCTGGCCCGGATGCGGCCGAAGGCCCGGCTGATGATCCCGGAACTGGACTTTTACTGGCGCAGCCTCAGTGCAGAAGCCGACGGTGAGTGGGACCTGGACCCGGCCTGGAAACCGCCGGGCAGCTGGCCGGTCCGAGCCGGCTGGATCACCGCGGTGCTGGCGGGCCATGCCCAAGTTGCCCGCGGGCTCCAGATCACGGCGCCGATTCTGTTGATGGCATCAGCGAGGTCGTCCATCGGCGCGACGTGGAATGAGTCGATGATGACTTCAGACAGCGTGCTCGATGTGAACCTGATGGTGCAGCGCGGCCTGCTGCTCGGACCCATCGTGACGGTGCTGCGCTTTGATGGAGCACTGCATGATGTGCTGCTCTCCGCCGCTCCGGTCCGCCGACAGGTTTACGCGCAGCTGGATCAGTGGTCTGCGGCGTACCTGCTTCGGGAGCCTGCTGCCTGACCGGCCGCCTAGGAACCGGCCGCGGACTGGTCCACCGCTCCTCCGTACCGGCGGTCCCGGCGGGCATAGATTTCGACGGCTTCCCAGAGCGTGCGCCGGTCCACATCCGGCCAGAGCGTGTTCATAAAGACCATCTCAGCGTAGGCGGACTGCCAGAGCATGAAGTTGGAGAGCCTCTGCTCGCCGGAGGTACGCAGGAAGAGGTCGACGTCGGGCAGGTCGGGCTCGTCGAGGTAGCGCTGGATCGTCTTTTCCGAAATGCTGCCGGGGCGCAGCTTCCCGCTCTTCACATCCGCGGCGATCGCGCTGACGGCGTCCGTGATTTCTGCCCGTCCACCATAGTTGACACACATGTTCAGCGTGCAGGTGGTGTTGGCCTTGGTTTGTTCCTCAGCGATCTCCAGTTCCCGGACCACGCTCTGCCAGAGCCGGGGCCGGCGTCCGGACCAGCGGATCCGCACGCCCCAGTCGTCGAGCTGGTCCCGCTGGCGCCGCAGTACGTCCCGGCTGAAGCCCATGAGGAAACGAACCTCTTCCGGCGAACGCTTCCAGTTCTCCGTGGAGAAGGCGTACACGGATACGTGCCGGATCCCCATTTCCACGGCTCCGGCCATCACGTCGAGCAGGGCCGCTTCACCGGCACGGTGGCCTTCCGTGCGTGGAAGCCCGCGCTGGTTGGCCCAGCGCCCGTTGCCGTCCATCACGATTGCCACGTGGGCGGGCACCAGCTCCTTGGGCACCGGCGGCGGGACCGCGCCGGAGGGGTGCGGTGCGGGCGTGTTGACCGGGGCGGTTCGGGAGGAGAACAAAGCTATACACGCTCCACATGTTGAAGGGATCTGACGACTCGTTCC
>NZ_DALZXY010000010.1:51739-59214 GCF_031988865.1 Arthrobacter sp. | reverse complement strand
CGTGTGGTGCTTTCCGGCGTCGTACACCCGCCGATTGTGAACTTTTTGGTCCCGGAGGGGATTCCAATCACCGCCGAAAGTGACGCGCGGGCCCGCCTGACGCGGTAAGGCAGGACTCGGAGGTGCCTATGAAGCCTTTGCCTGTTCCCGCGGCGGGTAATGGCCCCAGCCGCCGTGGTCGATGTCAAGCAGCTGGCCGTCTTCACCAAAGCAGAGAGTCACGGGTTCCCCGTAAAGCGCGCAGGACGGGTCGGGGCAGCGGTCACGGCGTGTGCCGGTGTAATCGGCGGCGTCGTATTGGTCCCAGTCATCGAGCTTGCCGAGGGCCCAGGAATCGCCCTGGTCCGCCAGGCCTTCCAGGTCCTCGCGGCTGTACTCCCGGCCGGACTGCGGGTGCGCGGCAGGGGAGGGGAAATCTGAGTGCCGGTTCATGGAAATGGCGGTGCTCCTTTCAGCTGCGGTGCTGCTAAAACTGCGGTACTGCGGTGCTCGTTTTCCGGTGGGAACAGCACCAATCTACTCCCGCACCCTGACATTCCCCGGCCCATCAGAGCGTGTGCCGCAGGCCGTCCCCGTTCCGGAACCGGGCCATGGCGTAGTCTGTAATCACCATGGCTGAAATTGATTTTCCCGCAGAAATCCGCGCCCTCCGCTCGACCTTCGCCTCCATCGAGGACGTCTCCGACGTCGCCGCGATGAAGGAGGACATCGCTGAGCTGAGCGAGATGGCAGGTGAGCCGAATCTCTGGGACGACCCCGACGCCGCGCAGAAGGTAACCTCCAAGCTCTCGCACCGCCAGAGCGCGCTGGAGCGGCTGCAGAAACTCGAGGCCCGCATAGATGACCTGGAAGTGCTCGTGGAGCTTGCCCAGGACGAGTCCGATGCCGACAGCAAGGCCGAAGCTGCAGCCGAACTGGAGTCGCTGCGCAAGGCACTGGCCGACCTGGAGGTCGTGACCCTCCTTTCTGGTGAATATGACGAGCGGGAAGCTGTCGTGACCATCCGTGCCGGTGCTGGCGGCGTGGACGCCGCGGACTTCGCAGAGATGCTGCTGCGCATGTACCTGCGCTGGGCAGAACGCCACGGCTACCCGACACAGGTCCTGGACACCTCCTATGCCGAAGAGGCCGGCCTCAAGTCCGCCACTTTTGAGGTCAAGGCACCGTATGCCTTTGGCACCATGGTGGTCGAAGCGGGAACCCACCGCCTGGTCCGGATCAGCCCGTTCGATAACCAGGGACGCCGGCAGACCTCGTTCGCCGCCGTCGAGGTCATCCCGCTGATTGAGGCCACCGACCACATCGACATTCCGGATAACGAGATCCGCGTGGACGTCTTCCGTTCCTCCGGCCCCGGCGGCCAGTCCGTGAACACCACGGACTCTGCCGTCCGCCTGACACACATTCCGACTGGGACTGTGGTCTCCATGCAGAACGAGAAGTCCCAGCTGCAGAACCGTGCAGCCGCCATGCGTGTGCTCCAGTCCCGCCTGCTCCTGCTGAAGAAGGAACAGGAGGACGCCGAGAAAAAGGCATTCGCGGGGGACGTCAAGGCCTCCTGGGGTGACCAGATGCGCTCCTACGTGCTGAACCCCTACCAGATGGTCAAGGACCTGCGGACGGAGCACGAAGTCGGCAACACCTCAGCGGTGTTCGACGGCGAAATCGACGACTTCATTGACGCAGGCATCCGCTGGCGTGCCAACGGAAGTGTCTCCGCCCGGAAGTAGCTGGCAGACGCCCGTTAACACTCCTCATTGACGCCGTTGTTCGTCTTGCCATAGGTTCGGCGGGATGCGGCCGCCGCGTGCCCGCTTAGGACCAACCGGCAAAGGAGCTGGAAATGAGCGCAGCTGGAGCTGGTACAGGACCGGGAACACTGGATGGACGGTCGGCCATTGTTACCGGCGGCGGCAGCGGCATTGGGGAAGCCTGTGCCGTAAAACTTGCCGAACTTGGCGCGAAAGTTACCGTTGCCGACGTTAATGCGGAAGCCGCGCAGCGAGTTGCCGCCCTGACCGGCGGAACTGCCTGGGAAGTCGACCTCAGTGATACCGGTGCCCTGGAAACCCTCACGCTGGACGCGGATATCCTCGTCAACAACGCCGGCATCCAGCGGATCAGCCCGATCCAGGAGTTCGACCCGGAAACGTTCCGGCTTATCCACCGGCTTATGGTCGAATCGCCTTTCCTGCTCATCCGCGCCGTCCTTCCGGGTATGTACGAGCGCGGTTTCGGCCGCATCATCAATATTTCCAGTGTCCACGGGCTGCGTGCATCCGAGTTCAAGAGTGCCTACGTCAGTGCCAAGCATGCCCTCGAAGGTCTCTCCAAGGTCGCTGCCCTGGAAGGCGGCCCGCACGGAGTGACCTCCAACTGCATCAACCCGGCCTACGTTCGGACGGCGCTCGTGGAAGCCCAGATTGCCGATCAGGCGAGGATCCACTCCATCCCCGAGGAAGAAGTAGTGGCCTCGATCATGCTCACGGAGTCCGCGGTGAAACGCCTTGTGGAACCCGGCGAGGTCGCGTCGCTGGCTGCCTGGCTTGCCGGGCCCGACGCCGGTATGGCAACGGGCGGTTCTTACACCATGGACGGCGGCTGGAGCGCCCGGTAAGTACCCGAAAAGTTACCTGGCTTGCGGGGACATCTCCGGCGACACACCTGCGTAGCCTCTGCCCGCCACGGGGTTCCGCTGGCTATAGTCGAAAGGCCGGTTCCCTGCTCCCGAGCTCAAAGGCCCTTACTGTTCCGGTTGTTACGTAGGGGCATGAAACAGCAATGATCACTTTTGACAACGTCACCAAGGTTTACGACCGCACTTCCAAGCCGGCCTTGAACTCGGTCAGCCTCGACGTCGACCGCGGTGAATTCGTCTTCCTGGTGGGAGCATCCGGTTCCGGGAAATCCACCCTCATCCGTCTGATGCTCAAGGAAGAGCACGCCACGCGGGGGACGGTTTATGTTGCCGGGTCCAACGTGGCCAAGATTCCCAGCTGGCGCGTGCCGCGGCTCCGCCGCGGCATTGGCGTCGTTTTCCAGGACTTCCGTCTGCTGCCCAATAAAACCGTCTTCGCCAACGTGGCCTTTGCCATGCAGGTGATCGGCCGCAGCCGCGCCGTCATCCGGGACTCGGTACCCGAGGTGCTGAAAACCGTGGGACTGGAAGGCAAAGATCAGCGGCTCCCGCACGAACTCTCCGGCGGCGAGCAGCAGCGTGTGGCCATCGCCAGGGCGATCGTGAACAAGCCCGGCATCCTGCTGGCTGACGAACCCACCGGAAACCTGGACCCGACCACTTCGCTGGGCATCATGAAGGTCCTGGACCGGATCAACCAAAACGGAACCACCGTAGTCATGGCCACGCACGACCATGACATCGTAAACGCCATGCGCAAGCGGGTTATTGAACTCCGCAGCGGCAAGGTCGTCCGCGACGAGCGCGAAGGAATCTACCTCGCGACGGCGATGCAGCCCACGGTTCCGGCGGCTGGAACGGCAGGCGCCGCAGACAAGGCTTCACCTGAGACCGTTGATGCTGCGAAACCCAACGGCCTGGCCGGTTCGGAGGTCTCCGAATGAGGATGGCTTTTGTCCTCGGCGAGATCGGCTCCGGAATCCGCCGCAACCTCTCGATGGTTGTCTCTGTCATTCTGGTGACCTTTGTTTCGCTGACGTTCGTTGGCGCTGCAGGCCTGTTGCAGCTTCAGATCAACCAGATGAAGGGCTACTGGTACGACAGGGTACAGGTAGCCGTCTTCCTCTGCGTCGGGGATGACACCTCCCCGTCCTGCGCCTCCGGGGCGGTCACTGACCAGCAGCGCAGCGCGATTGAAGCGAAGCTGGATTCCCCGGAGTTTGAGCAGTACATCGACACGGTCCAGTTCGAAGACCAGGCAACTGCCCTGGGCCACTTCCGCGAGCAGTTCGCCAACTCTCCGATCGTGGACAGTGTGACTGCGGACCAGCTGCCCGAGACATTCCGGGTGTCGCTGGTCGATCCGGAGAAGTACGAAGTCATTAATGAGGCGTTCTCCTCGATGCCCGGCGTCGAATCCGTCAGTGACCAGCGTGAGCTGCTGGAGAAGGTCTTTTCCTTCATGAACATAGCCTCGCTCGTGGCGCTGCTGATCGCCGTCCTGATGCTGGTTTGCGCAATCCTGCTCATCGCGACGACTATCCGGCTATCGGCGTTCAGCCGGCGAAGAGAGACCGGGATCATGCGCCTGGTGGGCGCCTCGAAAGCGGTGATCCAGCTGCCCTTTGTCCTGGAAGGCGTGATCGCCGCACTGATCGGGGCCGTGCTGGCCTCCGGCACGCTGTGGGCCGTGGCACACTTCTTCATAGGAATGCTGGCTCGCCAGTATCCCGCAACTGCCTTCATATCTGCACAGGAAGTACTCATACTGAGTCCGATATTGCTGATTCTTGGCGCGTTGCTGGCGGGCGTATCCTCGCTGCTGACGCTCAGACGGTACATCAAGGTCTAGAGTGTGGGCACCGGGAAAGGAAAGCTGAAAACTTCATGGAGAGTCTCGCCAATGATTGACCGTCAGGCCAAGCGGCAGCCGCATGCCGCTGCGGCGATACGCCCTGCCAAGCGGGCCGCTGCCACCGCAGCTGCCATGGCGCTTGCCCTCGTGCTCGCCTTCAACTCGACGGCCAACGCCGATGATCTCAGTGACCGCAAGGCCTCCCTCGACGCCGAGCAGCAGCGGGTCCAGGAAGAGTACGAGTACCTGGGCGAGGACATCGCCAAGACCGTGGCACAGCTGAATATCTATCAGAACGAGGAACTCCCGGCGGCACAGACCGTGCTGGCCGACGCCGAAGGCCGGGTCAGTACCGCCTCAGCCAAGGTGGGTGCGCTTACCGACCGGGTTGCCCTGGCACAGGAAACCCGCAACACGATCGCCGCCCAGATCGAAGAAGACAAAAAGGCGTTGAACGAAACGCAGAAGGTGATCGGCCAGATCGCCAGCCAGGCCTATAAGAGCGGGGGAGTGCCCTCAAGCCTCTCGCTGCTGTTCGGAGCGGACGGCGCCGACAGCCTGACGGACTCCATGGGAATGGCCGGGCAGGCCCTGCGCGGGCAGAACGCCGCCGTCGAGCGTCTCTCGCAGCAGGCAGCCACAAACGTGAACTCTGAGGCGCGGCTCTCCGCGGTCGAAGACGAAATCTCCGCACTCAAGGCGCAGGCAGAAGAAGCGCTGAAGGCCGAGCAGACGGCCCGTGATGAGGCTGCAGCCGAAAAGGCCAAGGTCGACGGACTGATCGCCAGCGCCGAAGCGCTCAACAGCGAACTCGAAGCACAGAAACCAGTGGTTCAGGCCAAGCTGGCTTCCATCCAGTCCGAGCAGCAGGCCGTCCAGGCGGAAATCGCCGAGCGCCAGCGCATTCTGCTGGAGGAAGCTCGCCGCGCCGAGGAAGCCCGCATCGCCGAAGCCAACCGCCTGGCAGCCGAAGAAGCGGCCCGCAACAACCAGCCGGCGCCGCCGCCGCAGACCAGCGCTCCCACCAACCCGTCGGCATTCGGCCTCCGGCACCCGGTCAGTGCACCGATATCCTCCGGGTTCGGTTGGCGTCCGACGCCGCCTGGCACCATCGACTTCTCCGGAACCGGCGGCTACCTGCACTCCGGCATCGACTTCGCCGCGGGCTGTGGTGCCCCGGTTTATGCCGCTGCGGCCGGCGAGGTCTGGCGCTCGGACATGGGCGGTAACGAGATGATCGGCACCGGCAACCGCGTTGTGATCAACCACGGAGTAATCGGAACCAGCGCGCTGGCCACGAACTATTACCACATGAGCAGCCGGGCCGTCTCAGCCGGACAGCGGGTCAACGCCGGCCAGCTGATCGGCTATGTAGGAACCACCGGTAACTCGACGGGCTGCCACCTGCACTTCGAGACCATGCTCAACGGACAGCTCGTTAACCCCATGGGACTGCTGTAGGCCTACAATAGGGGTTCCGCAGCTAGCATCCGCCTCACACTAAGGAGTTGAACCGTGCCCAAAGAAAGTGGCCGTAAAGTGGTGGCCACCAACCGTAAGGCCCGGCACAACTACGAAGTCCTGGATACCTATGAAGCCGGGATGGTGCTGATGGGAACCGAGGTGAAGTCCCTCCGGGAGGGGCGGGCCTCGCTGGTGGACGGTTTTGCGACGTTCTACAACGACGAACTGTGGCTTGAGGCTGTTTACATTCCGGAGTACCTGAACGGGAGCTGGACCAACCATTCGGCTCGTCGCCGTCGTAAGCTGCTGCTGCACCGCGAGCAGCTGGATAAAATCGCACAGAAAACCCGCGAATCCGGCTTCACGATCGTTCCGCTGCAGCTCTACTTCCTGGACGGACGGGCCAAGGTGGAAATCGCCATCGCCCGGGGTAAGCGCGACTATGACAAGCGGCAGACCCTGCGGGAGAAGCAGGACAACCGTGAAGCGCTGAGGGAGATGCGGGCCAAGAACCGCGGAGCCTGATGAGCGGAACGTTCTGGGAATCGCAGCCGGAGGAGGAGGTTCCCCCCAGCCCGCGGAAGCCTGTGTGGGCGTGGGCCATCACGGTGCTCGACCTGCTGATTGTGGTTGCCGTGTTGCCGGTGGTCATTCTGGTAGTTGTCCCGTTTTTCGTGGTTTTCTATGTCTATCTGGCGCAGGTCCTGGTCTGGATCTCTCCGGTGCTGCTGGTTGCCAACGCCATCCTGTTTGGCTGGGCGTTCAGGCGCAAGTACGCCGGCATGACGGCGTTGGCGATTCTGTCCGTGCTCTTTGTGCTGCTCGCCGGCCTGGTGCTGGTGGTCTGGGGTACACCCTTGACCGTCTTCGGCCTAACCTTCTAGCCCGGGATGCGCTATAGTTAACGGTCCGGTGTATTTATGGCCGGATGAAACAATCAGTTTGGTAACTGAATACGGGGATGACAGGTTTCGACGATGTTAGTCGCGACAGGTGAAGCGGGCCGAGGATGCAGGGTTATCTCGTAAACGCTCCTTGCAAACCAATAAGTGCCGAATCAAAGCGCACTGACTTCGCTCTCGCTGCCTAAGCAGCAGGCATAGTCCGTCAGCCCGGGAATGCTCTCGTCCCGGATACTGGCGTCATTTAGAGGGCCACTGCTGAGTACTCTCGCCGTTGGAGTGCTCGGGACTTTTAGACGGCTGGGCCCGGATCAGCCACTTGTTCACCTGATGGCTGGGGCCGAGAAACTCCGATGTGAACTGCGCCCGGAGAAGCCCTGACAACACGACATCGGACGGGGGTTCAATTCCCCCCATCTCCACTAGCGAGAAGCACCTCGGCCTTTGGGCCGGGGTGCTTTTCTGCGTCCGGCTTGTTTGCGTCCGGTGCAGCGACGGAAGGGATCACTGATCTGCCCAAACACCCCACCAGGTGACAAAAGAGTGGGAAGCCGTGCAAGGCCTCGCCCGACGGCTGCACTTCTACCTCGGCAAGAAGGCCTCAGCCCTGGAAGTC